>NZ_LWBL02000068.1 GCF_001644195.2 Bacillus marinisedimentorum
TGTGCCCTGTCATCTCTATGACAGGATTTAAATTCTATCATCTTGCATTGTGGTTGTCAACATTTTTTCTCGTCAACAACAAAACTTATTGTATCATGTTGTCAGGCTGGTGTCAATAAGCATTTGCAAGCTTCTAAATTTACGCCGCACCGTTTCCGGGACAACGAATAACATCATATCACTAACATATAGAAAAGGTCAACCTTGTTTTTTCTTTACGTTTTTCTTTCATTATCTTAAAACGACCACAAACAGAAAAAGAACCCCGAAAGGTTCTGCACTGTTAACCCTGTTCAAATTCACTTTGGATCAAATCCAGGATAAGTTCAGACGTATGGTTAACAAACATGTCCGCCCTGGACATCGCTTCTTTTGAACCGACACCTACCGCAAACATCCCCGCCCCTTTAATTGCCTGGACTCCCGCTTCTGCATCTTCCACTCCGATACAGTTCTCTGCAGGAATGTTAAGGTACTCAGCAGCATTAAGAAAAATCTCCGGATCAGGCTTTCCTTTTTCCACTTTAGCAGCATCAACAATGTAATCAAAATATTCTCCAACCTCCAGACGTTCTACAACTGTAAAAGCGTTTTTGCTTGCTGATGCCATTGCAACGGCTATTTTGTTATCTCTAATTTCCTTCAGTAATCCAAGAATGCCCGGCAGCAGATCCGCGGGTGTGATTTGTTTAATAAGTTCTTTATAGTGTTCATTCTTTTTTGTTGCCAGATGTTCTTTTTCTTCTATAGAATACTGATTTTCCAGGCCGCCTTTTTTTAGAATCAATTCAAGGGAGTCCATACGGCTTACACCTTTCAGCTGCTCGTTGAATTCACGGTCGAATTCGACTCCAAGTTCTCCGGCAAGCTGCTTCCAGGCAAGGTAATGGTACTCGGCGGTATCGGTGATGACTCCATCCAAATCGAAAATAAAGGCTTTTAGTTCTCTTGTCATAAAGCCCATCCTTTCCAAATCATTAAATATGCGCAACCGTTTTCGCAATTCCCGATATTCTCATATTACCATTTTAATTAAGAATCTATCAACAAAAAACCAGGGGGGAGGATCCGCTCCGATCTTTATCACTAATTCTTTCCTGCAGAAAAAAGAGCCGCAAAAGCAGCTCTCTTCCTTACCGGGAAACAAAACAAAAAGGATCAACCCTTTTCGCCCGGCCGTAAACCTCAAGTCAATAATAAGATACTCTCTCCGATCTATTTTCTTCTTCCAGGAATTCCACAAAATAACCGACCGACTTAAAGGGCCGGCTTTGAACAAGGTCTGTATACTTTTCTTTGATTGAATGCGGCACGGCATCACTTTTATTGATTCGTTCCACCATATAATCTGTACTCTGTTTGATCATCTCTTTTTGCTGATATCTACCCTCTTTTGAAATCGCCATTCCTGCGGCTCCTATTAGCGCATACAATACAATGCTGGAAATTCGGAACTCCGGCTCTGCGAATAAAAGAACAAACAAGTTGAAAACGGAAAATGCAATCAAAGGAAACGACCAAAAGGAATACCTGGCCGCTTTCTTTTTTATTGGCTGTAAAGTCTCTTCTAATTTCTCGATTTCCTTTATAACAAATTGAGGCATGTCTTTCATTGTAAAGAACAACGCGATCCATCCTCTCTTTCTTATCAATTTTCAAAAAAGCACAAGGGGGAAATGCTCAATTGTGGTTTACCGCGTTTTGATAGATGTCAGTATTTCTAATGCTGATTGTGTTTACTCCCCATTTCATATTTTTCTTCTATTCGCTTTTCGATACGTTCGATCGCCTTTTCATCCTTCAGTAATTCCTGCTTATTTTCTTCTATAAGCTGTTCTAATGTTTTTCCCATTGCCATTTTTCCCAACTCCTTATTTTTTGTAAGATCAGGCACATCAACAAGGAAAACAAAAAAGACCTTTACCCGCTGAACACAGGTAAAGGTCTTGCTAACAATAGAAATTGCCAATAAAGCCGAGAGTATAAGGTTCCCTCTGTAATGACGACTTTATTGTAAAAGCTACTCCCCTTTATAGGAAAATGCTTATTCAATTGATGGTACACCTATATTATATAAAGATTCTTACAATTCGTCAATACGAACGAATTTATGCACCCTTTTCTATACAACAGGCCGGCTCCATCCCTGTTTCTTCTGCACGCCATTCAAAAGAGACGAAAAAGCAGTTCTTTTCAGGAAGCGACCGGATCGCGCTCATTGTCTGTCTGGTGGATGATCGTCGTACCGACAAGGTCACCGGTAACATTTGTGGCTGTTGCGCCCATTCCCAGGATGGCATCAACCGATCCGATCAGCGCCACCACTTCAAGAGGCAAGCCCGCCTGCAGCAAAACGGTTGAAATGGTGATCAGCCCTGCACCAGGGACACCGGCTGTTCCGATTGAAGCGAGCGTGCCGGTGAGTACGATTCCAATTAAAGCGGTCATCGATAAGTCGATGCCGACGACATTAGCTGCAAATATCGCTGAAGCACCAATGCGGATAGCAGCACCGTCCATATTGATGGTGGCGCCGAGCGGCAGGCTGAATCCGTAGAGCCCTTCCTTAAGCCCGATGTTTCTCGCCGCATTGATCGTGACCGGCAAAGTGCCGAGACTGCTCTGGGTGGCAAAGGCTGTCAGCATCGCCGTTCTGGCCTGCTTGAAAAAGGCAAGTGGAGATACTTTAAAGAATGCAAGCAGCAGGCCGTATATCACCAGCTGAACAAGAAGGCCTGCGTAAACGACCATAATAAGCTTACCGAGTGTCATTAGGGACTCGGTCCCCTGGCTGCCGACAGTTGCAGCAATTATGGCAAATATGCCGATCGGAAGGTATAAAAGAACCCATTCCATAATTTTAATGGATGCTTTCTCCCCTGCTTCTATTGATTTATAAAGCACATCCCCCATTCTCCGCTCTTCACCCTCCGCTCCATGCCGCATGGCAGCGACGGCAAAACCGAAAACAAGAGCGGTGAAAATAATGGCGAGCAAGTCAAGGTTCAGCAGCGCTTCAAAAATGTTGACCGGAACGATGCCGAGCAGGAGCTCTGTGAATGATGGAGCTTCCGGCACTTCAACTTCCGCTGCGCGGGGAATGGACAGCCCTGTACCCGGATTAAAGAAAGAAGCAACGAAGATTCCAATTGTCAAAGCAAACGCAGAAGTCAATATATAATATAGAAGAACTTTGCCTCCCATTTTGCCAAGCTGTCCAGGATTTGTCTGGTTGACACCGGCCATCAATGTGAACAAAACAAGCGGTATTATCAAAAACTTAAGAAGCCTCATCAATAAATCGCCAAGAGGCTGAATGACTTCAACGGATGAGCCGAACAGCAAGCCGGCGATCACCCCCAGAACCAAAGCAGCTGTTATTTTTAACATTAAAGAGGTTTCTCTGTAAACCGCCCAGAGATTTCGCATCTTTTTCCCTCCATCGCATTAAATAGTACTTTTTTCAGAAAGATTAAACACCATACTAGCAGGGAAACTCTCCCCCCTGTCAAACAATAACTCCTATTGCCACCGGGTAAATAGGTTAAATTTCGGAATATTGAATCATTTCATTTTATCACCTCTCAGCCGGGATATGTAGGATAAATTTAAAAACACATAACTATTTCACCGATTCGTCACGTAACGGTTACGTTTCTTCCATATGAAAAACCCATATGCATGCTTTATACTAACGTAGTAATAATATTCCAATTAACTACTATCCCTGCATTAGAAAGGAGGGTAAAAAGATGGAGAAAGCCAGGGCGGCAACGGTAAAAGAGATTTTTTTGCTTTTGTCTGAATTTGTGAAACCGCCAACCCCTCGCCTGTTTGCCAGTTTGGAAGATTTGGAACAGGAACTTGCGGAACTTATGTCTGAAACCGGGTATGATGAGAATTCACTATCTTCTTGTAAACCGGAATCCTTCGATGATCTCGAAGAAGCTTATCACAGATGTTTTTCAGGAAGGGTAAAACCATATGCCCCGCTTGTGGAATCGCTGTATAAGCCGTGGACAAGTGATCCGCATGCGAATCTTCCATTTGCGAGAAGTAAAGGGTATTTATTTGGAGACTCGGCTCTTCATATCCGTTACCTTCTTGATCAGTTCGAGCTGCAGCTTCCTGCTGCTTACCATAACACTCCAGATCATTTATGCATCTTACTGGAATTGGCCGCATTCGGGACTGAGACAGGAGAGGATGATTTTCTGCCTGAATTTTTAAAGGATCATTTTGACTGGCTTAATGAATGGGTTCAACAGCTGTCTAAGCTGGATTCCACGTTTTATTTCAAAGTTGGCAATATTATTCGCTCATTTGTGCTTAATCTTACAGATGAGGTTACCAACACACAGGCAAAAACACCGGCTGCATACTGAATGAACTGTAACAATCTGTTCAAGGTGCAGACGGTAAATTTTAACACCGATATGTTCAATATTTCACAAAAGTGTGTCTAAGTCGTGTCGTTCTTATAAAAGGAGGTATTACCAAAATGCTGCGTTCCAAGTTCTCAAGAAGGACATTTTTAAAATCTTCAGCTGCAGCAACCGCAGTAACTGCAACTGCCGGAACGGTTGGATTCAAGGAATGGTCCAGCCAGATGGCTTCTGCAGCAGAGTCCGAAAATGTGAAAGCGATTCCGAGTACGTGCAATGGGTGTTCAAGCAAATGCGGAATTATTGGCTATACGAAAAACGGCCGGTTATGGAAGCTCACAGGCCATCCCGATCATCCAAATTCGAAAGGGAAACTTTGTGCACGCGGCCATGGCTATGCAACTGTCGTTTATTCACCGGACCGCTTAACAGAACCGATGAAGCGGTCGAAGGATGGTTCTTTTAAACCGATCAGCTGGGAAACTGCTTTCGATGAAATCGGTTCGAAATTGAAGGAAATCATCAGCCAGTACGGCCCTGAAACAGTGGCTTTGACAGAAGACCCGCGGGCTACAGGAAAATATTATTCACCGCGGCTGATTAACGCAATGGGTTCACCAAACTATTACACGCACCATGTTGTATGCTCAAATGCCCGGGATGCCGGTTACTTGCATACTGTCGGCGTTTCCAAAACGAGTGCTGATATAAGCAATGCCAAGTTCATCATGTTTATCGGCCGAAGTTATGGAGATGGCATCCGCCCTAGTTCTATCCAGTCTCTTGCTGCCGCCAAAGATAAAGGAGCAAAAGTGATTATTGTAGACCCGCGTCTTAACAATACTTCCACCTTTGCAGACGAATGGCTCGCAATCCGGCCGGGAACCGATCTTGCCTTTGTGCTTGCGATGGCCAACGTATTGATTACGGAAAACCTTTATGACAAAGCGTTTATTGAAAAACATGCCGAAGGTTTCAACAAGTTCGCTGACAACGCCCGCCAATATACACCGGAGTGGGCGGAAAAAATTACAGGCATCCCCGCTGATACGATTGCCAGAATGGCACGTGAAATGGCGGCCGTCCGTCCACAAGCGCTGATTGAACAATCGTGGCGCGGAGCTTTCGGCTGCAATTATTTCAACAGCACCGAAACCGGAAGAGCCGTTGCCCAGTTCAACGCACTGCTCGGCAATTATCAGCAGGAAGGCGGAAGCATCTTCACCACCAAGCCCCACCTTGGAAAGCTTGACTCGGCGAAGCACCCTTCCCCGCCTGAACCGAAAGCGAAACGCATGGGCGATGAGGAATATCCGCTTGCTTATCCGGGGCATGGTGTTGCAACCGTTGTCGCCAAGAAAGCAATGGAAGGAAAAGCGAAAGCTGCCTTATTCCATCATTCCAATGCAGCAGTCGGATACGGCAATCCAAAGTATATGAAAGAAGCACTGGAAAAACTGGATCTCGTAGTCGCAATCGATGTACAGATGTCGGAAACAGCCCTGCTCGCTGATTATGTCCTTCCGGATGTAACATACATCGAGCGGACCGAGGTCATTGAAGCCCTGTCCGGCAAAACACCTGGCATCGCACTGCGTCAGGAAATCGTTGAAAAGGTACACCCTGAGACAAAGCCTGTCCATGAGATTTACGAAGGCATCGCAAAAGCGATGGGGCTGGAGCAATACTTCAACTTCACCCTTGATGAATTGAATGAAGCCATACTGGCACCGACCGGCATTTCATATAAGGAACTGAAAGAAAAAGGAACAATCATGTTCCCTGCTGAGAAAGTGAAGTACGGGGAGCTTCCAAAGTTGAAGACGCCGTCAGGTAAGGTTGAATTTTACAGCAAAGCGTATGAAGAAGCTGGTTTTGAGCCGATTGTCACATGGGTGGAGCCGAAAGTGAAGCCTGATCCGTCCACATTCAGATTGATTACCGGAAAACAGGCGAACCACAGCCACACACAAACGGCCAATATTCCGATTTTGATGCAAATCACGAAAGATTATGATCTGGAACGGGTTTGGATGAACCCGAAACGGGCGAAAGAGCTCGGCATTAAGGATGGGGATATGGTTGAAGTGAAGTCTTCGGAGGCAACCAGCCGCGTGCGTGTGAAAGTGACCGAACGGATCCATCCGGAAAGCCTGTTTGTGCCAGGCCATTACGGAATAACATCCAAATTCCTCAATACCGCTAAAGGAATCGGCTTTTCGTATATGGAGCATGTACCGTTTGACATCGAACCGCGCGGCGGGACAAGCATGATCCACGAGGTCATTGTGAAAGTAAGGAAGGTGAAAGACTGATGGCACGTTATGGAATGTTAATTGATACTACAAAATGTGTTGGCTGCTATGCTTGCCGGGTCAGCTGCCAGATGCAGAATGAACTTCCGATCGAGCAATCGTTCATTACATTTCATGAAAAGGAAAACGGCATATTCCCGAATGTGAAACATGAAATCATTCCAGTTCAATGCCAGCATTGTGAAAATGCTCCCTGTGAAGAGGTTTGTCCTACAAAAGCGACTTACACGACAGAAGACGGCATTGTGCTTGTTGACGAAGACCGCTGCATCGGATGTAAATACTGTATGGTCGCATGTCCGTATGATGCCCGCTCCCAAAACCATGAAACGTATGTCGTTGAAAAATGCCGTTTCTGTGCAGAAGAAGTTGCCCAGGGCAAACAGCCTTCCTGTGTAAGTACTTGTATCAGTGATGCGCGCGTTTTCGGAGACCTTGACGATCCAAACAGTGAATTGAACCGTGAGATTATTAAGAGAAACGCCAAGCCGCTCCGTAATGACTTGAGCAGTAAAGCAAAAATATTCTATGTGAGGTGATTGAATTGGCATGGGGTGTCATAATTGCATGGTATTTATTTCTTGCCGGTTTGAGTGCCGGCGCTTACTTGACCGCTTCCTTTACAGCAAGAAAATATCCTGACAAAAAAGTTCTTCGGCTTGCAGGCCGATACGCTGCGCCTGTATTAATCGGAGTCGGGCTGATCCTTCTGATATTTGATGCGGAAGCCGGCTTGCACCACCCGCTCCGTTTTATTTATCTGTTGACGAATCCGACTTCCGTCATGACGATTGGCACGTATCTGATCAGTGTTTTCATGATGGCGTCACTCGCTGTGGCAGCACTCGAGTTTTTCAAGCGGAAGGTTCCCGCTTTCCTTGAATGGACCGGCATCATTTTCGCAGTCGGCACAGCCGTTTACACCGGTTTTTTGATTGGTGTTGTCGGCAATGTACCGCTCTGGAACACAGCCATTTTACCTGTTCTGTTTGCTGTATCTGCAACTTCTACAGGTATGGCCGTCACAATGCTTATCGCAGCTTTTTTCGACCGTCAGGCTGTCCATTCAGTACTGGCCGTCAAAAAGATCCACCTGGGTCTCCTGGTTACAGAAGTGGTGCTTCTCTTTACGATGTTTTATATCACCAGTTCAACAAGTGAAGTTGCCCGTGAATCTGTATCAGCGATTCTTTCAGGGGAATACAGCCTGTTATTCTGGATCGGTTTGATGGTGATCGGCTTACTATTTCCAATTACAATCGAAATTTTAGAGTTGGCCAATCATAACAAGATGACCCATTCGCCAGCAGGCCTTCAGGCCGCAGCCGCAGGAAAAGGCGGCATCATCGGAACAGTGGCAGCTGAAAGCGGTGTATTAATCGGAGGCTTCATCTTACGCTTCCTGGTTCTGGCAGCAGCTCTGCCTGCAACCTTCCTATAATATGTCTTCACTCCGGCAGTTATCATACTGCCGGAGTGGCTTCGGCGGGTTTTCCACTTTTCACATGCTGGCAAACGTGGAATTGTTCCTATTATCCATTCAATAAACTTCCGCTGCATGTAAAAATGAACATTAAAAAACAGCATAAACAACGTTTATACTGTCTGTTGGAATTATAGATATGTATGTAGCGTGTGCGTGGTCGGGAAGACAGGATTTGAACCTGCGACCCCTACGTCCCGAACGTAGTGCTCTACCAAGCTGAGCCACTTCCCGTAAAATAAAATGGTGCGGACGAAGGGACTTGAACCCCCACGGTATTTCTACCACTAGACCCTGAACCTAGCGCGTCTGCCGATTCCGCCACGTCCGCAAGAATGTAAATGATTGAACTGACAAGTATAATTGTACTCATTCTATCCGGAAATTGCAATAGGTATTTTTTTGAAGTCAAGGGTATGCGCGACCCCCTTATCCGTGTGCCGTCAGGACTCTTTGCAATATGAGGCAGAGCAATTTAAAAGGCCAAACCCTTTAAAAAAGGCCTGGCCCATTAACTCTGCTAAACTTACATTCCGCTATCCATATCGCCTTCCATATCACCGTTCATGTCACCGTTCATGTCACCGTGCATATCGCCCATTTCAAAGTCTGCGCTCGGTTTTGCTCCCATCGTTCCATGCATTTCGAGGTACATGTCCTTAATTTCCTCCCGTGTCATATCGGGATGCATCTGTTCAGCATGTTTGGACATTTGCCCATAATTGACAGTCCCTTCAGCTTTCTTGTCATCCATATCCTGTGCAAATGCTGAAGTCCCGCCGCCTGCAATCATTGCTGCTGCAAGTGTGCCTGCAAGAAATTTTTTCATGAATTCATACCCCTTTCTGATTGATGGTACATTTCTTTCATACCACAATCATCCATTTTTACACGTCTTTTACCTTTTCAACGCGTGTTCAGTCACAGGGGGAATTTGTTGATTTCCTATATCCCTCTCAAAAGCACTGGCTGGATTTTCCACCTGTCAGCGTCCCAGCTTTTCCGTTTCCTCATCAATCACCTTCAAATCAATTCGTTCAAATAGCGGCTTCACAGAATCAACCGTCTTGTTCTCAATCGTTTGCATTGACCATGTTACCCCTCGAAGACCAAGCTGCTTTCTGACCTCCGCTGCTGATAAAGGCAAAAATGGATCCAAAAGCACAGCGAGATTGGCGATAATGACAACGCTCGTGTACAGCGTATTGGTACAGCCGGCCGGATCTTCCCTCACCTGTATCCACGGCTTTTGTTCATCAAAATACTTATTGCCTTTCCTGATAAATGCGAAGATTTCCTCCAGTGCCTGCTTGAAATCCGCCCTTTCAATCTGCTCCCCGCTCCTCTTAAACAAACGTTTGATTAACCGTTCGATCTCCTCATCAAGGCGGCCGCCGGGTATTTCTCCTCCATATGATTTCTCTATGAATTTAAGGGTCCTGTTCACCAAATTTCCGTAGGCTCCAAGCAATTCACTGTTATGGCTGTAGATGAATTCGCGCCAGGAAAAATCGGCATCTCTCCGTTCGGGGCCATTTATGGTCAAAAAATAGCGGATTGAATCGGGGTGGTACCGCTTCAGCAAATCGGGAACCCAAACCGCCCAGTTTCTGCTTGTTGATAACTTCTGGTTTTCGATTGTGACGTATTCACTTGAAACAATATGGTCTGGCAGGTGCAAACCTCCCGCACCGGATAAAACAGCCGGCCAGATAATCGTATGGAACGGAATGTTATCTTTGCCATGTACATAATAAGCGATGCTTCCCTCTTCCCAAAAAGGCTTCCAATCCCGGCCCGATTGTTCAGACCAGCGCTTGCTTGCCGTTAAATAGCCGGAAACCGCCTCAATCCATACATAGATTTTTTTATCACTGAAGCCCTCAACAGGCACCGGCACACCATTTTCCAGATCACGGGTTGCCGCTCTGTCCCTGAGCCCCTCCACCAAATACCGATTCGTCATTTGAATGGCGTTCGCCCGCCAGCTGCCGCTTTTACGCGCCTGCTCCAGGTACTCCTCGAGCTCCTGCTGAAATGCCGAAAGCCGAAAATAAAAATGCTCGGTTGTCCGGCCGGCAGGCGCTGAACCGCAAAGCTTGCAGCTGCGATTTTCCAGCTCCTGCGGTTCCAGGAGTGAAGAACAGTAATCACACTGATCGCCACGCGCCGGGTTCCCGCAATGCGGACAGCCCCCCTCCACATATCTGTCCGGCAGAAACTGGCGGCACGTTTCACAATAGGTCTGCTCCACTTCTTTTTTGTATAGGAAGCCTTTTTCATTTAATGCATGAAATATGTTCTGCACTTCTTGATGGTGAAATACGCTGTCCGTCCTCGTATACAAATCGAACGTGAAACCAAGTGCATTGAAGCAGCTGACAAATTCCTCATGATATCTTCCGGCAATTTCGGTGATCGGAACTCCTTCCTCATTTGCCCTGACCGCAATCGGCGTCCCGTTGCAATCACTCCCTGAAACGTACAGCACCTCTTCTCCTTTAAGTCTGAAATACCTAGCCAGAATATCCCCCGGCAGCAAACTCGCAACATGGCCGATATGCAGGGATCCATTCGCATACGGCCATGCCCCTCCGATAAAAATGTTCATTTCAACTTCCTCCTTTTTGTAAAGGGCTCTGTTAAACGTTAGTGTTGATTTCCGTTGCAGGTACTCGCTTTCCGCGGGGCGGGCGGTGAGCCTCCTCGTCGCTCCGCTCCTGCGGGGTCTCACCTGTCCCACTAGTCCCGCAGGAGTCTCGCACCTTCCACTCCAATCAACTAGTGAAAAAATCAACATTGAGCTTTAACAAAGCCTTGTAAATAAAAAAATCCCCGCCCAAAGACATTTCTGTCTAAGGACGGGGATATACCCGCGGTACCACCTTATTTCACCGACCACTCGCGCCATCGGCCTCATCAAGTACGGAACCGGCTTGAGACGGTTCTTATACTGTGGCATCAGTAACGGGTGCCAAACCCGGCACAGCCTACTCTCAATCATTTCGGTGTGCAGCTCGGAGACCATATTCAGCCGGTTTCTTTTTTGCTTCTTTTCAGCTCCCGAAGCTCTCTGTAAAAAAATCCGCCAGCATACTCTTTCTCGTCATGGCTTTTCAGTTCGATTTTTTATAGTATGCCACTAACAGACAGCGTTGTAAAGTTCCTTTATTGGTTCCAATACGAAAACAGCGGGCCCCTGTCTCCATACAGAGGGTCCTGTTTTGGCAGCGGAACGTTTTGGATAATCTCAGCCACGTCCGGCTGCTCTTCCGGCTTTCCAGTCTGAAGGTCATACTCCATTCCATCAGGATAGGCCCCGCATACTTTAAAGTCATGGGTCGACTCAACGTGCTTATGGCCGACACCTGCAGGAATGATCAGCACGTCACCCTGCTCGACATTCAGCACCTCGCCATGTTCGCCGCCCATCTTCAATGTCGCCTTGCCGCTCACTACACCGAGCACTTCATGTGTTGTGCTGTGGTAGTGATGAATACTGGAGACACCGCCAAGCCAGGTGCCTTTCCAATTATTCTTCTCGAAAAGCCGGCCCATTTCTCCGGTATCTCCTACAGCATCACGGTATACAATCAAATCAAGATTTTTATTATTAGGAATGCTGCCATCGCCGTCAAAATGGAAGGATCGGACTTCAAGGTTGTTCATGTCCATCAGTCTCATCTCCTTTCACCTTTACTTTACCCGCGGTGAAAGGGTGGAAACCTCGCCGGGCTGCTCAAGCAGAGGCTCTGATGAGAAAGTGCTTGCGCAGCCAGGTTTCCAGCACGCTTCTCAACTCAGGATGAAGCGGCTTGCCGATGTCAGACTTGTACAGCTTTTTCGCCTGAAGGAGTGAATGATCCTGCTTTTGTTCCTTCAAGCCGTGGTTCATATCTTCAATGGCATGAATTTCAAGCGGTGCCGTTATATATCCAGACAGTTTATCGAGGTTCCGGTAATCAGCCTGGAAATCCCGTTTTCCGGTGATAGCAAGCACCGGGCATTCAATTTTTTCATAGGCATCATTTATAGGATAAGTGAAATGCTCACGGAACCATCTGGCACTCACTTTTGAGGTTCCGACCCTCATCACATCTTTTTCACCATCAAGAATCTTCTTGAAAAATTTCTCGTTCTTTTTCCTCGCTTTTTCAGTCACCTTCAATTTTGAAATCAAAAATCCCTTGAACCCTCCGATTTCGTCCAGCTCCTTCAAGCCGATTTCCTGCTGCATTTTGATCGCTTCATCAAGCCGCATGCCAGCCCCGCTCAACAGGATCAATCCGGACACCGGGTTCCGTGCGTTTAGTGCAGGAGCAAGAATGGCCCCTTCGCTATGGCCAAGCACAAGGACATTTTCTTCGTCCACAAGCGGATAACTGCGCAAAAATTCCAGGCATGCCTCGGCATCATCTACAAGATCCATCATGCTTGTTTCATATTGCTTGCCGCCGCTCCCGCCCACTCCCCGCTTATCATAGCGGAGGGTTGCAAACCCCTGGCCGCTCAGCCACTCCGCAACTTCCCGGTAAAGGTTCAGCTCCAAGCCCTTTGCATTCCCGTCCCGATTCAACGCACCTGTCCCTGGAATGATGAGAACAGCCGGGTACTTCTCCCTGTCTCCTTCCGGAATCGTCAGCGTCCCTCTCAGCTCAACAGCACCTTCAATGATCGCTTCCTGGTTTACGAATGCCAATATGACCACTCCCCGATTTTTGTTCATGCTGCAGGTTATGTATTGTTAATGAATGTATTCTTGATATAACGCTTCGCTCCTTTAAAATATTGGCAGTTAAATCAATAGAGGAAAATTTATTGCAAAACGATATATGAGTAACTTAAATAAAAGGGTTCTACATATTTATGGAGAAAGGTTATTCAGCAAGGATGGTGGAAGAAGAAAATCCGCTGTTCTGTACTTTGCCCGTTCCATTACGGTGCAGGACATTGAAAAAGCTTTTTCGAAATGACACCGGACGATCTGGCTTTGTGATCTGTGCTGCCATAGTATATAAATTCAGGCTTAATCTCAAAATATAAAAGAAGCAGGTGTTATCATGAAAAAGAAAACATTTTGGTTCCCTTTACTGGCAGCGTTATGTTCAATGGTGATTTTATATACAACAGGAAACCTATTTGACATCTCAATTTTAAGTTGGAATTGTTATAAGGAGAATCCTTCAGAAGGGATACTTTTTGAAGCAGGAGGTTCGGTCATTCCCATTATAATTGGCTTCATCATGGATTTATCACTGAACGAATAATAAAAAAATCACAGGAACGCAACTCTAATCCCGTATAATGGCTGTTCCAAAATCATCAAATTGCTTTTCTTTATCTATAAAAAAAGGAAGCATAGCATCCTCCGCTATGCTTCCTGTCTATCATAATCCATTTAATTCTCCAAGCCTCTCCGAAACGTTCCTCAACTTCTCAATATCCACCTGTTCCCCTAAAACATCCCTCAGGCTTCCATAATACTGCCCGGCTTCTTCCCTGATCATTCCGGTCATTTCTCTTACCGTTTCACTGAACAGCTCAGTATAATACCTGTTGAAGTGCGATTGTTTTTCATCAAGGTATTGCTTCACCGGTTCCTGCAGCCGGTTTTCAATACTTTCTTTCATTTCTTTAATGCCCTGCTGTTCAAAAAGCTGCTTGCCGTTTTTATAATTTCCAAGTGCCTGTTTTAGGCCTGGTGGGCCAATGTCCGCCTCTGATTCATCGAATTCCATTGATGAAAATTCGATTGGTTCAAATTGAGACAACTCAGGCGGTTCAGGAGTACGGCTTGCAAACAAGGCAGCATCCTGGTGGAGGGTTTTAAGCTTCCTGTTCATGTCCGCTTCCACCCGGAGTGTCGTCGCCCGCATTTCCTGGACAAGGTCGAAGCCTAAAAAGCCCAGCAATTCATCAAGTGCAGTTTGGAGCTGCTCTTTCAGACGGCTGCCGGTTCCGTTCAGCACTGCGGGATTGAAGTATTCTTTGAACTCATCCTGATAGCGCAGGAACGCACGCTGTTTAATGTAAAAGAACAATTCTTCGATTTCGTTTTGGAGCGAGCGCCGCTCAACTTCACCGTCCACTTTTTCAAGCTGGCGAACCAGTTCGGTTTCGGCTTTTTCCACTTGTTCGAGGCGTTTTTTCCGCTCGTCATCGCCCTGCTGCGCGGAAGCAATCAGTTTTTCAACCCGGATTTTCGTCCTGTCAAGATCAGCTCTTGCAGCTTCAAGTGACAGGCTGACAAGTTCTTCTTCGATGAATCGGAAAAATTCATTTTCGAACATGTGCATATCAAGCTGGCTTTCGTCTTCATAAGACCCCGCCTGTTTTGCCTGCAGCACGTTTTTACTCGACACACCATATGTGCGGGGATTGCAGATGCCATATGCGGCCAGTTGGCCTTCCACGTAATCTTTCACCATATTCAATTCCGCCGCATTCTTAGCAAGGTCGGCCGCATTGATGATGAAAAACATTTTATCCAGTTCGAACGTATCCTTCACCCGGCCGAGCTGGATCAGGAATTCGCGGTCGGCATGTGAGAAGGCGTGATTATAATAGGTGACAAAAAAGATCGCATCCGCATTTTTAATATAATTGAACGCAACGCCGGTGTGGCGGGCATTAATCGAGTCCGCACCCGGCGTATCGACGATGGTGATGCCTTCTTTTGTGAGCGGGCAATCGTAATACAGGTCGATCCATTCCACAAATACTGCCTTTGCCTCTTCGGCTACATACGCACGGTATTCTTCAAGTCCTGCCTCCACCGTCTCCCCGAGCTTCTCGCGGAACTGGATGTATCCGGCGGCCGCAGCGGTCAGGAAGTGGCGCTCGGTATGTGCGCTTCCTTCCTCTTTTTCTGCCTGTACTTGTTTTGCACGGCTGACTGCTTCCTCAAGAGAACCAGCTTCCTGCTTGCGCAGCACCTTGAACGAAGCGTTCATATCCTTTAACAGCTGCCCGGCTGTTTTCAATTTGACACGCACTGTCCCATGGCTGTATTCATTGTCAGACGGCATGATCCGATTGATCGCCGCTGTTGTCGGATTTGGAGATACCGGCAGCACCGCTTCGCCCATCAGCGCATTCGCAAATGATGATTTACCGGCACTGAACGCACCGAACAGCGCCACCGTAAACTGCTGCTCCTTCAGCCGCACTGCCCGTGATCTCAAATCGAAAGCGAGCTGCTTGAAACCGCCGAGCGGCTCAACAAGACTTGCCGCAGTTTCAAGGCGGGAGGAAAGGACTTCAGCTTCACCGCGCATCTGATGGAAGCTTTCCGTATTGGACTCGCCTTCACGTTTCGCAGCTTCGGCAGATGGTGACCCTTGCGGCACTGAATTCGTCATTGCTTCTTCTTTTAGCAATTCCGACCCTCTTTCATCATCTTCCCTGTTTACCACGGTCACCGTCTGTACCTGCTCAAGTTTTCGTGATGCAAGCTCCTCTGCCTCACGGAGGGTACCTGCAGAAACAGTATCGGAAAAACTGCCGGCAAGCTCCGCTTCTGTTTGATCCGATTTTTCAGAAGCAGCTTCAATCACATGAAGTGCTTGATCCCACTTTTTATACGTTTGAAGTTCTTCCTCAACGGCAGCCAATTCTGACTCTCTTTTGTTATTGATATCTTCTTTGGTTTGCTCGAAGATTTCATTGGCTTTCTGGCGGTACATCTGCTTGATGCGATTGCTCACATCATTCGTATAGTTGAGAACATACTGCCCGTTTGCCGTCGCCCCGGATTTGACTGTACCCGCAAGCAGATCTGGCCCGAACGAGATATCCGCATCATAAATCTGTTTGAACAGGGTGTCATCTTCAATGCCTTTTCCTTTTAAGAAATCGACCGCATACTGCTTGAAGTGGCCGTCAATATGGGTTGCGACCTGCCTGGAAAATTCATCATAAAACGTCTGCAGCCGCTCCTCACGTTCTTTTTCGGTCTTCGCGCGCTGGAAAAAGAACCCCGTTTTGAAGGAAGGGTCCCGTGATTCCAGATACGATCGGGCCATATCCCTTGTCTGAGCGGGCATGATATATGCATTGTCAAGGATGCCCTGGACCCCTTTCAGGAATTCCGATTGGACCTGGCCCATTCCCTGCTCAAGCTCTCCAAGCCGGCTGTGCAATCCTGAAATCCTTGCTGCCACTTCCTTCCGCTCTTGGGCTGAGAGATGCTGCAGTTTGCGTTCCGCCTCTTCCGTGTCAGAAGCAAGGTTCTCTTCAACACCTTCTAGTGCTTCCGCTATAAGCCCTTTGATAGAGTCAGCCACCCGCTCCAAATATTCCTCATCCGGCAGATTGATCAAGGACTGGATAAAGTCGTGAAGTTCCCGGTACTGGTTGTGCGGAACATCCATGTACAGGCTGGAAACATAAAAGATACCGTCAGGTTCAACATTCCAGCTCCTGAATGCCTCCGCTGCGCTTTTTTGGTACGCTTCAAACGGCAGTTCTTCATCCCTGTGCTTATCAATCTGGTTTACAACAACGTATACCGGCTTATGGCTTTCCTTCAGTTCCTCAACAAACCGGAAGTTCAGCTCAGACTGGACATGATTGTAATCGACCACATAAAAAATCGTGTCAGCCAGATGGAGTGCCGATTCAGTCGCAATCCGGTGGGCCTCATCAGTTGAGTCGATTCCCGGCGTATCCATCACCGCCAGTCCTTGCGGAAGATCTGTAAACGGATGAAAAATTTCGATGGATGAAACGGCATCGCCGTCACGGGAATAGTCCTGAATTTTGTTATAGTCATACGGCCCCTGGAACTCCACCGGCTCACGGTCAGTGTAATAGATGCGGGCCGCATGCTCGCCCGCTTTGATTTTCACCAGGTTTGCACTCGTCGGAATCGGGCTCGACGGAAGGATCGGTTCATCCATGATTGTATTGATAAGCGTGGACTTCCCTGCCGAAAAATGCCCCGTGAATGCGATGCCCAGTTCCCTGGCATTGATTTTCGCCAGCAAATCAAGCAGCTTACCGGCCTGTTCATCCGCTCCGACATGAATCAAACGTTTATATAAAACGGCACTGTGTGCAAACAGCCGCTGTCGGTCATGCATGATATCTTGATTGATCCAATCGCCTGTACTTAAAGGTGCGTTTGCGGTCATGACGTGATGCTCCTTGTAATCGGTTTTATTTTTCTCATTATACTACCATTTTCATAGGATAAAAAATGAAAACGCTGCTGTAGGAAGAATTCAGCACCAGAGAGCAGAGAATAATTTCGCCTGTAAAGTCCCTTCCAGATAGACATACGGTAAAAATGCAGCCTGCTCCCGGATTCCTTCTCTTGAGACACTTGGAAAACGACAGGACTCTCACCTGGTCAAAAGGTAATTTTTTGAAAATTAAATTAAATTAATTTTAAATTGTAATTTCACTGTCTTCTTTTTGTAATGTCTGTGTAATGATTTTCCTGTATTATGGGATTTGTTCAAATAAATGGTTTAAAGAATTACATCTGGGGGAATACAACATGTTTAAAAAAACCATCATCACCACTTCTATGGCAGCATCTTTATTTTTTGCACCAACAATCGGCGAAGCAGCTCTGGGAGATCAAACATTATATCAGGGTATGAAAAACAACGATGTTATCGAACTGCAAAATCAATTAGACGAAAAAGGATTTTTTGACCACCATACATCAACCGGTTATTTTGGAAGCATCACAAAATCAGGTGTTATAGCCTTTCAAAAACACGCAGGAATCACAGTTGACGGTATTGCAGGACCTCAAACAGTCGCAGCACTTATGGCGGCAACCGGCGAAACATTAAGATACGGCTCAAGGGGACAGGCTGTTGAAAGCCTTCAGCAAACCCTCAGCCGCAAAGGCTATTACAATTCTTCTGTAGATGGTATCTTCGGTTCCATCACAAAGTCGGCCGTTATCAGCTTTCAGAGAAGTCACGGACTTGTGACGGACGGAATTGTCGGTCCTAACACTTATGCAGCTCTTTCCGGTATGCAAACCGTTGTAAAAGGCGCTTCAACAACAACTGAAAACTTCATCATGCCAACACAGGGAGTCCTCACTTCAGATGTCGGCAGCAGATGGAACAGCTATCATGCCGGAATCGACATTTCCCAGCATGGAACCGTTAAAGTGATAGCAGCAGCAAGCGGTGTTGTCGAGCGTTCTTATTACTCTTCTTCATATGGAAATGTCATCTTCATTTCACATACAATCAACGGGCAAAAATATACAACCGTTTATGCCCATCTTCGGGACAGGCTTGTTTCTGAAGGACAGCGTGTTACACAGGGCCAATCGATCGGACATCAGGGCAACACAGGGAACTCCAACGGACAGCACCTTCATTTTGAACTTCACAAAGGTGATTGGAATCAAAATAAAACAAATGCTGTTAATCCGCTGGATTATCTGAACTAATTCCAAAATTGAACAGAAGATATATAAAAAAGCTCAGAGTCCTCTGAGCTTTTTTCATATCTACGGAACGATCGTCACTTCAAAGCCTTTTCAAGATCCACCCATATGACTGCCCCCATTGGATGTTTATATGGTACAGGAGTTTCGAACATGAACGGGTTGTCCAGCACCCAGGCGAATGTTCTTTTGTACGGGAGCTGAAGGCAGTCTTTCCTGTCAATGCAATGAAACACAGTGCCCTGCTTGTAATCTGTTAAGCTCAGTTCCTCGCATCTGACAATATCCACTGTCCCGAACACGAGCCCCGATCCGCTTTTAATCAAGCCGATCTTGCCTCTTTGATGAGTGTTTGACCCCCGAATCTCCCACGTCTTTTTCCCTTCTAGAATCAAATCGATCCAGGGGGCCTTCACCATTAAGCCTTTCATGTCTATATGCTCCTTTTTATAATGTAAAGCTCCGATGAGGAAAGCTGAATGAACAGCCAGGAAGATTGGCAGAAAGCCGTTTCCAAGGCTGGACCTGCCAATGCAGATAAATAAAAAAGTGATAATCAGGTAAATTCCTGTATAAACAAGCAGCTTCATACCTCTCCCCCTACCGAAACGTCAGTTTTTTGACAGACGGCGCATTGCTCAATAAAAGCCGACAGCATTTAAGATGATCACACCAATGACGGTAGTCAGGGAACCCGCGAGCAAAGCAATCCATACCGGTTTCTTTGCTTTCGTTCCAAACCATATGCTGAATGCAGCTATTAATGTGAACAGCAGGCCAAATACTAATGCAGCAAACGGACTTGTCGGCGCTATCCAGTCATACCAATGAATTTCCGGCATATCTTCACCCCTTTTTTAACTATATTATCACTTTTTTCCAAATGAAGGGCTGGTTTTCTGCGACTTTTTGACCATGCCGGCTTTTTACGGTCTATCTTTGTTTTCACCAACGTGAATTTTTAGTGTAAGATTAGTTTCGGTAATGTAACGACTTAAACGAAAAAGCAGGTGAAGATTTGGCACAAAATGTAAAAAGAGGAGTCCATCCTCTATTGGAAATTCTCATTGTATCCACACGCCTCGGATTGTCTTCTTTCGGCGGGCCGATTGCCCACCTTGGCTACTTTCATGAGGAATATATAAGAAGAAGGAAATGGATGGATGAAAAAGCATATGCAGATCTGGTGGCGCTTTGCCAGTTCCTTCCCGGCCCGGCGAGCAGCCAGGTCGGCATCGGCATTGGCATCATGCGGGCAGGAGCACTCGGGGGACTCGTGTCGTTTATCGGCTTCACGCTTCCTTCTGTCATCGCTCTTATCCTGTTTGCGTTGCTTCTGCAGACGGTGGATGTCGGCGATGCCGGCTGGATCCATGGCTTGAAAATTGTTGCTGTCGCCGTAGTGGCTCATGCGATCATTGGTATGGGGACGAAGCTTGCGCCTGATTTGAAACGGAAAGCCATCGCGCTGCTTGCATTGATTGCCACGGCGCTATGGCAAACGGCTTTCGCCCAGATTGCAATTATCCTGGCCGCGGCGGCCATTGGCTTTATCTTATTCAGGCAGCATGCGGAACAGGATGACGCAGAAATAAAGATTCCGATCACCCGAAAATTTGCCGTGATTTCGTTAACGCTCTTTTTTGGGTTACTGTTATTGCTTCCTGTTGTAAGGCAGGCAACCACCCTTGAGTGGGTCGCAATGTTCGATAGTTTCTATCGGTCCGGTTCGCTCGTCTTCGGCGGCGGACACGTCGTACTTCCGCTTCTTGAGCGTGAGTTTGTGCCGACCGGCTGGCTGAGTGAAGAAGCATTTCTGGCCGGTTATGGTGCAGCGCAGGCTGTTCCGGGCCCATTGTTCACATTCGCTGCCTATCTTGGTGCGGTCATGGGCGGCTGGCAGGGCGGCTTGATTGCGACAGCGGCCATCTTTCTGCCGGCGTTTCTGCTCATTTTCGGCACGCTGCCTTTTTGGGATTCGTTAAGGCGTAATCCAAAACTGAAAGGCGCCATCATGGGAATCAATGCAGCTGTCGTCGGCATCCTGATCGCCGCCTTTTACACCCCGATTTGGACAAGCTCGATCTTTTCGCCGCTTGATTTCGCCTTTGCGGCCGTACTGTTCAGCATGCTGGTATACTGGAAGCTGCCGCCGTGGGTGGTTGTCGTGACAGGGGCAGCCGGCGGTGCAGTGATGGCGTTGTTTGTGTAAAGTAAAACCTGCGCCGAAACACTTCCTTGCTGACAATTTATATTTTCTTTTACCATAAAGAAAAGGAACAGCCGGA
Organism: Bacillus marinisedimentorum; assembly: GCF_001644195.2. Classification (NCBI taxonomy): domain Bacteria; kingdom Bacillati; phylum Bacillota; class Bacilli; order Caryophanales; family Bacillaceae; genus Bacillus; species Bacillus marinisedimentorum. The sequence goes on from NZ_LWBL02000068.1 coordinate 20,892, forward strand.
TTCGGCTGTTCCTCATATTTTTCCTGCTGGCTCACTTGCTGATGAGCTTCACAATCTCTTTTTCCTTCAGGACTTTTCCGCTCGATACAAGCTGTTCATCCACAACGAGCGCCGGTGTACTCATAACACCGTAAGACATGATTTGCTGCATGTCTTCCACTTTCACCACTTCAGCTTCCACACCTGACTGGTCGAGTGCTTCTTTCACATTCTGTTCAAGCTGCTTGCACTTTTTGCATCCCGATCCCAATACTTTAATGACCATTGCCGCATTCTCCTTTTCATTTCAACTTTTTATAAAATAAGATTAAATCCATAACCAATCAGAATAATGCCTGCTGTCACAACACCCGCAAAAACAGCAATCAATTTTGGCTTGATCACTTTCCGGAGCAGAATCATTTCCGGAAAAGACAGGGCGGTAATTGCCAGCATGAAGGCAAGGGCAGTTCCAGCTGCAACTCCTTTGCCCATTAAAGCGTCGATGATCGGAAGCGATCCTACCGCATTCGAATAGAGAGGCACACCGAGGAGAGTTGCCACCGGTACGGCGAGCAGATTGCCTTCGCCGGCATATTTGACGAGTAATTCCTCCGGTGCATATCCATGGATGAAAGCCCCGATCCCAATTCCAATCACTAAATATATCCAGATTTTCTGGACCGTCTCGATGACGTTATTTTTCGCAAAAGCCGCCCGGTCGCGCCACGTTTGCTCCTCTATGACCGTTTCACCCATCTGCATATTGTAGACGTAACCTTCAACCTGGTCTTCCATCTTCAGCCGGCCAATGATCCAACCGGCAATGATGGCAAGAATGACACCAACTGTTACATACAAAACGGCGATTTTCCACCCGAAAATGGAAAACAGCATGACAAGTGAAATCTCATTTACAATTGGAGAAGAAATCAGGAACGTGAACGTAATGCCAAGCGGGATGCCCGCTTCGACAAATCCGATGAAAAGCGGCACGGTCGAACAAGAGCAAAACGGTGACACAACTCCAAGCAGTGCCGCCATGATACTGGCCGCCCCTTTACGCTTCCCCTGCAGCCAGATTTTCACCTTTTCGGGTGGAAAATAGCTCCGGATATAAGAAATTGCGAATATCATGACAATCAAAAGCACTAAAATTTTCGTTGTGTCGTAGATGAAAAAATGGACAGCGCCGCCTAACCGCGACGCTGTATCAAGCCCCATGACATCAGCTGTAAGCCAATCTGCCAATTGTTTGAACATATCAAATTCCTTCTTTCAGAAAAAAACGGAATTCAGGCGATCTTACTCGCCAGTCTCCTTAAATCGCTTAATCCGTTCTTCAATTTCATCACGGACGCGATGGAATACCGCCATCTTCTCTTCTTCGGTTCCTTCTGCTTTGGCAGGGTCGTCGAAGCCCCAGTGCCAGCGGGTTTTATTCGGCGGCGTGGCCGGGCAAACTTCATCGGCGTGGCCGCAAAGTGTAATGACATAATCGGCTTTTTGAAGCAATTCCTGGTCAATGATATCAGAGTTATGACCGGAAATATCCACTCCGGCTTCCTTCATTACCTTGACAGCGTTGGGGTTCAAGCCGTGCGCTTCAATCCCCGCGCTGTACACTTCATATTCATCGCTTAAATGCTTTTTGCCGAATCCTTCTGCCATTTGGCTTCTGCAGGAATTTCCTGTGCACAAAAAGTAAATGATTTTTTTAGACATTGTCATTCTCCTTTTCAATCGTTTTTTAGATAGCTCCGATGACTGCGGTTTTTGATCATTCCTAACCAGCATTGAGCCTTATGATAAGACCGTCAGCCACAAATACAATCCTGTCAGCGTAATGAACAGGGTCGGGATTGTGAGGATGATTCCGACTTTGAAATAATATCCCCAGGTGATTTTTACCCCTTTGGAGTTCAGGACATGCAGCCACAGGAGGGTTGCCAGTGAGCCGATCGGCGTAATTTTCGGGCCAAGGTCCGACCCGATGACATTCGCATAAATGAGCGCTTCCCGCATCACGCCGGTTGTGTCTGTTTCCGCAATCGCCAGCGCGTCGATCATGACAGTCGGCATGTTATTCATAATTGAGGATAAAATTGCCGCAATGAAGCCCATTGCAATCGTTGCCGTGTACAGGCCCTGCCCGGCAGCTGCCTCGATAACACCCGCAAGCATATCCGTCAGTCCGGCATTGCGCAGTCCATAAACGACAACATACATGCCGATCGAGAAAAACACAATCGCCCACGGCGCTCCTTTGATGACCTGCTCAGTGTTCACGGCATGACTTCTCCGTGCCATTCCAATGAAGAAAATCGCAACCGCACCGGCGATGACCGATACCGGGATGCCGGCAAACTCACTCGCAAAGTAACCAACCAGCAGCACAGCAAGCACAAACCATGACAGCCGGAACATCCGGTGGTCTTTTATGGCTTCTTCCGGCACCTTCAACTGGTTGAGGTCGTAATGCTTCGGGATATGTTTGCCGAAATAAAGGTAAAGGACAAGGATACTTGCCGCGAGCGAGAAGAAGTTCGGGATAATCATCCGTGATGCATATTCCGCAAACCCGATGCCAAAATAATCGGCAGAAACGATATTGACCAGGTTGCTTACGACGAGCGGCAGCGATGTTGTATCTGCAATGAATCCGCTCGCCATGATGAACGGCAGAATCATTTTATCCTTGAAATCAAGGGCCCTGACCATAGCAAGGACAATCGGCGTCAAAATGAGGGCTGCACCGTCATTCGCAAAAAAGGCAGCGACAATCGCACCGAGTATGGTCACAAGCACAAACATCTTTACGCCGTTGCCGTTGGCCATCCGCGCCATATGCAAGGCGGACCATTCAAAAAATCCGATTTCATCCAGGATAAGAGATATCAAAATGATGGCGATGAAAGCAAGTGTGGCATTCCACACAATGCCGGTCACATCAATGACATCCTGAAAAGCGACGACGCCGGCGATCAGCGCCGCAACGGCACCGCCGACAGCAGACCAGCCGATCGATAAATTCCGCGGCTGCCAGATGACCAGGACGAGTGTTGCCAAAAAGATTACAAAAGCTAAAATCGGGGTGGACATCAGTCAGTATTCCTCCTTATGCTGTTTCACAAATAGAGCGTTCATTACTCACATACGAGATTTTTTCCTGCCAATTTTTCTAGCAGGTGTGTTTGTTCGGGTACCTGATCCAGAATACCGGCCAGCAGCGGATAAAGGGAATGCTCTTCATTTAAAGAGTAAAACACCCATTTCCCCCGCTTCCTTTCCTTTACAAGACCGAAATCGCGCAGCTTTCTCAGGTGCTGGCTGATGGAGGGCTGGCTCATTTCCAGCAATTCAACAAACTCACATACACAGCGTTCCTGATCACTTACCGTTTTTAATATCGTCAAGCGGGTTTTGTCTCCGAGCAGCTTTAACATTTTTGAAACGGACTCAATGCTTTTTTCCATCTATCCATCACTCCTGTCATATCCACAAATCATTATATAATTATTCGTTTATATGTTCAATGAAAATATCCATCAATCTTGCAAGGAACTGCTGTCTCTGCAAAACGCAAAACAGAATCCCGGCCATTTGGCCGGGATTTCTTTATAGATAAGAAGCAGATAAGGGGGGAGCTTCTTATTCAACAAGATATTTTTCTACATCATCTAGCATCAGGTTGGCCGCGATTACACCGCCGGCTGTATTCCAGATTGCATCATCGACTTTGTGGACGTTACCTTCCTGGACTGCGCTCAGATTTTGCCAGAGAGGATCGTTCACCCACTCTTTTTCGTTTGCAAGTCCTTCGCCGTCACCTGTTTCATACGTGAAGTAGAAGATGACGTCACCATCCATTGCCGGGATGCGTTCTTTTGTCGCATTCTTTTCGGCAAAATCTTCTTTATCCTGTGACTCGGGGCGGGCAAAACCGATTTCTTCAAGAATGACACCCGAGAAAGAGTCTTTGTGATAGATACGGGCATCACCAGGCATAAAACGGACGATGGAAACCTCTTTTTTCAAGTTTTCACCGGCTTCCTCACGGATATTCTCAATGCGTGCCTGATAATCATCTAATACTTGCTGGCCTTTTTCTTCTTTATTGACCGCTTTTGAATAAAGCTCGAAGTTCTCTTTCCAGTTACCGCGCAATGTTTCAGCGAATACGGTTGGAGCAATCGCCTCTAATTGCGGATAGATTTCTTCCTGTCTCATTTTGTTGCCGATAATCAAATCCGGCTCAAGCTTCGCGATTGCTTCCAGGTTAACCTGGCTTTCAGTGCCGACGTTTTCAACATCTTTCATTTGGTCTTTAATATGATCATACCAGGGGTCGCCTGTCCAGGATTGGACAGCGCCTGCTGGTGTGACATCCATTGAAAGCAGCGCTTCTGTTCCTTCATTTGTCAAAATAACAACACGCTTTGGTTCAGCAGGGACTTCCGTTTCACCCATTGCGTGTTCGACAGTGACGTTTTCCGCCTGTTCAGTTTCTTCAGCGGTGCCGCCTTCCTGGCCGCCGTTTTCTTCAGATTTGCTTTCCTCCTCTGTTCCCCCGCATGCTGCAAGAACGAAAGACAGGGATAAAAATAGTGTAAAAATGGCAAATATGCTTTTTCTCTTCATGATGAACCTCCAATAATAAGATATGGTAATGATATTCATTCTCAACTGTATTCTATCTTACAAGGTGGAAAATGGCAGGTCAACCTTGTTCACAACTTTGTTGAAAATAATTCTCATTATCATTGACGTTGATAATGGTTTTCAATAAACTTAAGGTTATAAACTGTTTGTTTTTTACAACTCAAGGAGCCAGCATTATGATACTAAAATCCAATTTGTCAAAACTTTTCGGTTTGACTGCAGGGATTATCCTTTTATTCATCAGTATTCTCATCAGCATCCTTTTTGGATATACAAAAACCAATTGGACTGCATTAATAGACGCTTATACCGCGTTTGACGGCTCTAACGAACAGCTGATCATCAAAAACGCCCGGGTTCCGCGGGCATTGATTGCTGCAGCGGTCGGGGCAAGCCTCGGTGTTGCCGGAACGCTGATGCAGGCACTTACACGCAACCCCCTCGCCTCCCCCGGCATTCTCGGGGTGAACGCTGGCGCCAGCTTTTTCATTGTCGTGGCCGTTTCGTTTTTTTCCATATCATCGTTGACTTCATTTACGTGGATCGCATTTTCCGGTGCTGCCGTTGCGGCACTTACCGTCTATTTTATCGGTTCGGCCGGCAGAGGCGGGATGACACCTGTCAAGCTGACGCTTGCAGGAGCTGCGATGGCGGCCCTTTTCGCTTCTTTGACACAGGGATTGCTTGTACTGAATGAAAAAGCGCTCGAGGAAGTGTTATTCTGGCTGGCCGGATCCGTACAGGGCCGGAAGCTGTCAATCCTAACGGCTGTATTGCCGTATTTGCTCGTCGGTTGGATATCGTCCATTCTGCTCTCAAAACAGATCAACATCCTACTAATGGGTGAAGACGTAGCAAAAGGCCTCGGCCAGCGGACAGGACTTGTAAAAGCGGGCGGCGGGCTTATTGTCATCCTGCTTGCCGGGGGATCGGTCGCAATCGCCGGCCCGATCGGTTTTGTCGGCATTGTCGTCCCGCATCTGGCCAGAGCGCTTACAGGAACCGATCACCGCTGGGTCATTCCTTACAGCGGGCTGATCGGCGGAATCCTGCTGCTCCTCGCTGATGTCGGCGCCCGTTACATCATCATGCCCCAGGAAGTCCCTGTCGGTGTTATGACCGCCATTATCGGTACACCTTTCTTTGTGTACATCGCAAGGAAGGGGCTGACCGGGCGATGAAAAAATATTTACCGTTACGAATCAAAAATGGAGTTATCTCTTTTTTAATTGATAAGAAAGCCGCAATCATTACAGCTGTCTTATTGTTCCTTACAGCATTAACCATCCTGGTGAGTGCCGGGTCGGGTGATGTAAAGGTGCCGCCGCTTGAAACACTTAAGGTTCTGTTTGGTGAAGGAAACAAGTTCCATACGCTGATCATTGAACAATTCAGAATGCCGCGTATTCTCGTCGCTTTACTGGCCGGGATGTCGCTTGCCATTGCGGGCGCCATCCTGCAGGGGATTATCCGCAACCCGCTTGCTTCCCCGGACATCATCGGATTGACCGGCGGAGGCGCTGTCGGGGTCGTCACATTCCTGGCTGTTTTCAGCGATGAAAATAACGCACTGACTGTCAGCATCAACTGGATGCCTGTTGCAGCTTTTGCCGGAGCGACATTGATCGCCTTTCTCGTTTATCTTTTAGCCTGGAAGAAGGGGATTTCCCCTTTCCGGCTTGTGTTAATAGGAATCGGGCTGGCTGCTCTTGCCCAGGCTCTGACCACCCTGATGATGATTATCGGGCCGATCTTCCAGGCAAGCCAGGCAAACATCTGGCTCACCGGCACAGTTTATGGGGCTAACTGGGACCAGGTCAGAACAATGGTTCCATGGGTAGCGGTTCTGTCCGTTACCACCCTGCTTGTTGCCCGCAAGCTGAATATCCAGGAGCTCGGCGATGAACTTGCCGTCAGTGTCGGCAGCCGTGTCCAATGGGAACGCTTTGTCCTGGTCCTGTTAAGCACCGCCCTGACAGCGGGAGCCGTTGCATTTGCGGGAGGCATCGGGTTTGTCGGATTGATGTCCCCGCATATTGCCAGAAGAATGGTCGGTTCCTCCTTTGGGGCACTGCTTCCTGTTGCCGCCCTTGTCGGCGGACTGACTGTCATGATTGCCGACCTGGCCGGACGCACGCTGTTTTTGCCGCTCGATGTGCCGGCTGGTGTATTCACCGCCACTATCGGGGTACCGTATTTCATTTATTTATTATTTAAAACGAAAGATCAATAATGCCTGAAGGGCTTGCATATTAAAGAATGGAGTGAACAATATGCGTAAATGGGAAAAAGCTCTGGAAACAAAACAGCTGACCCTTTCCTATGGAGAGGCAAACATCATTGACGCGCTGGACTTGAAAATTCCTAAAGGAGAAATCACTGTATTGATCGGCAGCAATGGCTGCGGGAAGTCGACATTGCTTCGCTCCCTCGCTCGATTGATGAAACCGAAGAGCGGCTCTGTACTGCTTGACGGCCATGCCATCGCTTCCGTCTCCACAAAGGAAATCGCAAAGAAACTCGCCATTCTGCCGCAGGGGCCCCAGGCACCCGAGGGACTGACCGTTCTCCAGCTGGTCAAGCAGGGCCGCTATCCATATCAAACCTGGTACAGCCAGTGGTCGCATGAAGACGAAAAAATCGTCCAGGAAGCACTTGAAGCAACCGGTATGGCTGAACTTGCCGAAAGGCCGGTCGATTCGCTTTCCGGCGGCCAGCGCCAGCGGGCCTGGATCGCGATGACCCTCGCCCAGGAAACGGATACCATCCTTCTTGACGAGCCGACAACCTATTTGGATATGACACATCAGATTGAAATTCTGGATTTATTATTTGAACTGAACGAACGGGAAAACCGGACTATCATCATGGTCCTGCATGATTTGAACCTTGCCTGCCGCTATGCCCACAATCTTGTGGCGCTTGCTGACCGGAATGTCTACCGGCAGGGTCCGCCTGAAGAAGTGATGACATCGGAAATGGTACGGCATGTTTTCAATATGGAGGCGGAAATCATTGCAGATTCCTTGTACGGAACCCCGATGTGTGTACCGTACGGCAAAGGAAGGAACCTGAAAAAGCCCACCCTTAAAACAGGAGCGAGATAATTGAGAAGCGAATTGACAGTTGAAGAGAAACACGTGCTGGCTGAGCGATTAAGATTCGATGCCGGTCCCCCTGATCCTGTCCATGTTGTTCAAGGCACTGACCTTCTCCACACAGAAAAAATTGCACCTATCATAGAAACCGTCCAGCAGCGGCTGAATGTAAAATCAAAAGCAGCCGCCGCTTCCATCTTCGCAAAACGGTACAGTTATGCGATCGCTGTCACTGGTCTCTATGCAATGTCAGCCCTGGATAAGGAACTGGATCTTTCGCCCGGCAATGTTTCATTGACTCCAGACCCGGAAAATCCGTTATGGATTCCTTCTCTCCACCTCAAACGCCATACGGCTGAACCGCGGGGGAATAAATATAGGGACGAGTGGCGCAAACAAGTCATTCAACGTCTTTTTAAAGAAAATATCAATCCGGTGTGGGATGCCTTATCGGATGCGGCCCGAATTTCAAAGTATGTGTTATGGGAAAACACGGCTATTTATATTTACTGGCTATATGAAAAAGAACTGCTTCCATCAGGGCAGTACCAACATGCTAAGAAAGATTTCAATTTTCTCTTAGATCCTGACAATGGGGCAGTTTTCGGAGCGTATTCAAACAACCCGATTGCACGGTATTACAGCCGGCCCCAGCCAGCCGGCACAGAAACAATCCGATTTCGGAAAACATGCTGTTCCTCCTATCAGCTCCCCAAGGGAAAATACTGCAAAACCTGTCCCATGACGAAAGAATGCAGGGAGAAGGCAGTGCGATAACGAGACTGGCCGGAGCATTTAAGGATTCATAGAGACGTATATCCATATAATTATTCACTAACAAATTAGCTAATACATTCAGTTAGAAATCACAAAAAAGCACAACATAAAAAATGTCCGGGTTTCGCACCTGGACGTTTAATTTTGCTATGACCTTACTTTATTAGTGCAAGTATGAAGAACAAAGTCCTTCCTTTCTTCCACAATCCTGCCCGTTTTTTTGAATTACACTTACATCATAATTAATTAATGCAACTCAAGAAACCATTCTTCTTCCCGATGATCGAACCCTTTGTGAATTTATGCCGGGCTTTTGTTTACAAATGGTGATCCTTATTCATAACAAGTCTTGCTCAAATAATTATCTGCATTCATTTCAGATGCCTTCATGCAAAAAAATTGATATGATGAACCCAAAGAGTTTTTCCGCCTTTTTTACATATAACTAATAGGTGTAAGGAGGAGATCAAGCATGTCAGAGAAGAAATTTGTCACTGCGATCAACTGCATGGACGGCCGGGTTCAGCTTCCGGTCTTCCACTGGATGCAAAACGAATTCGGGGCTGAATATGTGGATATGATCACAGCGGCAGGTCCTGAAAAGGTTGTGCTTTCTAGTTCCGAGGAAGTTGAGTACATTAAAGCGAAAGTCCGTATTTCTCACGAAGCACATGGCTCCGAGGTACTCGCCATCGCTGGCCATCATGACTGCGCCGGCAATCCTGTCGACCGGGACAAGAAGCTTGCCGAGATTGCAGAAGCCGTCGATGCCATCAAATCGTGGGGCTTCCCCATTAAAGTCATCGGGCTCTATGTAAATGAAAACTGGCAGGTGGAAACGGTCATATCCTGACCTCCCTAATCGAAAAATGCTCAGAGCCTTTCCAGCTCTGAGCATTTTTTCAAATCAACTTATTATTTTCCAAGAAAAGAATTCAGCATCCACACATGCTTCTCGAGGCTTGAATGGATGGCAAGCAGCATGTCGCCGGTTGTTTCATCATCTGCTTCATCGGCGATGGACATGCCTTTTTTAAGTTCTTCGATGACGGTTGTGAAGTCATTGGCGATCTCCTCAACCATCTGCTTGGCGTTTTCATCACCTGCCGCTTCTTTTACAGATGAAATTTCCAGGTACTCCCGCATTGTCGCCACCGGCTTGCCGCCGATTGCAAGCAGGCGCTCCGCCAATTCATCAATATGTACAGCCGCTTCCGTATAAAACTCTTCAAACTTTTCATGCAGGGTGAAAAACTGCTCGCCTGTCACATACCAGTGATAATTATGCAGCTTCGTGTAGAGGACTGACCAGTTTGCGACTTGTTTGTTGACGAGATCGATTAATTGATTTTGCATGATAATCCCTCCTCATTTTGGTTTCATATTCCATTTTAACTTACGGGCAATCCATTAAGGAAGTGTGCCTGCAATTGTCACCATTTATTCACTTTCATTTATTCGCTTTCCATTCATGATTTGAGAATCCACCTGGCCGCCGCTGCTTTCTCGTTTAGTTCCGTGGTGCCCAGAGAATAATGGAAACACCGATTAAACATATCCCGGCACCAAGCCAGTCATAAAAGTCAGGTGTTTTCTTATCCACTCCCCATCCCCACAGGACCGACAGCACAATAAAAACACCGCCGTATGCAGCATATACCCTGCCAAACGACGGAAAATGCTGGAACGTTGGAATCACGCCATAGGAAACGAGCACAATGCTGCCAATTATTCCATACCAGTACGGTTTTGATTCTCTCAGCCATAGCCAGACAAGATAACCTCCGCCGATTTCAGCGAGTCCGGCAAGAATGAATAAAATGATTGCGTATAAGATTCCCATCACTCCCCTGGCTTGTTTTTCATTCCAGCTGATCCAGTACGTTTCCCCCTTCAAACGTCACATTGGCCTCATAAAATTCTCTCACGTCTTGATAAAGGGGTGATGACTTCTCTTCAGCTATATAAAAACCTGTTCCAACAAAGTCTGTCATTTCGATAACGAGCACTGTGCCGTCTTCAAAAAACTTGATATTGTATCCGTCCTTGCCGCTCTCGTCCGCTGACGTGAGCAAATAAGCTGATATGGAGGATTGGCCGCTTCGTTCTTCTTCCTTTAGCCGATAGTATTCATCTTCTATTTCCTGAACGGTGATGCCGTTGAACAACCTTGCAAAAGACTTAATTTTGCCCTTATCCGATATCCGGTTTGTGCCATTGACCGGGATGCGCCCCTCCAGGCCCAACTCCAGCTCTTTGAACTCCTTATCAAGCAAGGAAGCCATGGTGACATCGTTTGTACCCGTACAGCCGGACAGAAGCACAACGATCAGGAACAGTAAAAATAGATTGGCACGTTTCAAGTGCAGCGTCCCCTTCCTATCTTGCCTGTAAAATCTCAAGACTCCACTACTGGATAGGAATCTGCACGTTCTTTTCTTCTCTTTTATATGAAAACGAAAAAAGTGCGGATAACAAAAACAGCATGGCAACCGCCCACAAAACTCCGGCAATCCCAAGGCGAAGACTGATTTCTTCTGATGCCATCGGATGACCTGTATCGAAACTGATCGCCTTCAGGGCGTTATGTATTGCAAAACTGAGGAATACAAAATGAACGAAGACCAGCCCGTAAGCTGTCCGGTTTCGTTTTTGACTCTTTGAAAAAAACAGCAGGATCACTACGATAAATGCCGCCCCCATGACAACCAGAAATCCCGCATTTAACATGCCCAATGTTTCCTGTTCCATTGGCATTCACAACACTCCTTATAAGTTAAAAATACCCGATACTTACCGATTTTTCCGCTTGATCTCATCCGCTTTCCTGAATCTGAGTGCGGACCAATCTTCATCGATTGCGATCTGCCGGACGGGCTCATATCCTTCATCCGCGAGCAATGTGGCGACCGTTTCGCGTGAGCAGTTACTTTCCCTGTATATTTTGGACGATTTTTTTGGATAGCAAAGCCAGAATAACCCGCCTTCTTTCAATCCTTTTAAACCTTCAAGGGCGTATGCTTTCAGTTCAACATTTGAAGTCCCGAAAGCCTGTACAAATTCATACTCATCCACTTCAGCCTCATGATGGACTTCTCCTGTGAAGGAACCTTGCACCTCTTTATAAGCGGCCGGCGGATTCAAAACAAGTACCGGCTTGTCTTCATTTTTCCACTGCAGTTTTTTAATGACAGGGTGCAATTCCACTTTTCCACTTCCCTTCCAATAGGTATACATATTCATTTTAAACCTTTCGGAATCGGCATACAATGAGCGGTTCCGCGGCATCTGCGTCTCGTACAAACCGTTGGACAAAAATAATCATATTTCCGCCGAAACGGCAGTACTATTTTACGAGAGATTCTGTCCAAAAATAAAAAAGAGGTGACGATGTTTGGGAAAAAATAAGAATAGGCTTACAACCAGCTGGGGTGCGCCGGTCGGGGATAATCAAAATTCGATGACTGCCGGCAGCCGCGGCCCCACATTGATTCAGGATGTCCATCTCCTTGAAAAGCTGGCCCATTTCAATCGGGAGCGGGTACCGGAACGTGTTGTCCATGCGAAAGGTGCCGGAGCACATGGATATTTTGAAGTGACGAACGATGTGAGCAAGTACACGAAAGCGAAGTTTTTATCAAAGGCCGGAAAACGGACTCCATTATTTGTGCGGTTCTCCACCGTTGCCGGCGAGAATGGCTCAGCCGATTCAGTGCGGGACCCGCGTGGTTTTGCCGTGAAATTTTACACGGAAGACGGAAACTATGACCTTGTCGGCAACAATACGCCGATTTTCTTTATCCGTGATGCGATCAAGTTCCCTGATTTCATTCATACTCAAAAAAGGGACCCGCAAACGCACTTGAAAAACCCAAATGCTGTCTGGGATTTCTGGTCCCTTTCTCCGGAATCGCTGCACCAGGTCACATACTTGATGGGCGACCGCGGCATTCCGGCCACCTACCGGCATATGAACGGATATGGGAGCCACACGTTCAAGTGGGTAAATGAAGACGGCGAGGGCGTATGGATCAAATACCATTTCAAAACGGACCAGGGCATCAAAAACCTGACCGAAGAGGTTGCAGCCAAACTTGCCGGTGAGAATCCCGATTACCATACGGAAGATTTGTACAATGCGATCGAACAAGGCGATTATCCTTCCTGGACACTGCATATTCAGATCATGCCGCTGGAAGATGCAGAATCCTACCGGTACGACCCGTTCGATGTAACAAAAGTGTGGCCGCATGAAGATTATCCTCTCATAGAAGTCGGAAAGATGGTGTTGAATAAAAATCCTGAAAACTACTTTGCCGAAGTGGAACAGGCAGCATTCTCACCCGGAACATTAGTGCCCGGCATCGACGTGTCGCCTGATAAAATGCTGCAGGGCCGCCTGTTTGCTTATCATGATGCCCACCGCTACCGGATCGGGGCCAACTACCAGGCGCTTCCGATCAACAGGTCCCATGCAGAAGTCAAAAACTATCAGCGCGACGGCCAAATGCGGTTTGATGACAATGGCGGAAAATCCGTCTACTACGAACCGAACAGCTTCAGCGGACCGGCCGAGTCACACGGAGACAAACAGGCCGCATATCAGGTATCCGGCACAGCGGAAAGCACCGCTTATGATAATGACGACCATTATACACAGGCAGGAGCCCTTTACCGCCTGATGGATGAAGAGGAACAGGGCCGCCTGGTGAATGCGATCGTCAAATTCATGAAGCCGGTCAATGATGAAATCAAGCAGCGCCAAATCATGCATTTTTACAAAGCGGATCCGGAATACGGGACGCGGGTTGCTGAAGGTCTTGGCATGTCTATCGAAAAGTAGCTTTTCTTATCGGGATAAGTGCTTCGGTTGGAAAATACATGGAAACGCATGGATATTCATGAAATGAATCCATGCGTTTTTAGGTTCAACTTCCTATTAAACTTGAATCTCTATGTTTGCGACATATCAGGGAACCGAAACTCCTTCGGCAGCCTGATACCCCCTGAAAATTTCACAAACATCATAGAGGAAGAATCCGCCGTCTTTTTCATTCTGTCATCTGAAAAATCAGGTGTAAAATGAAACACGGTTTCCTTAACATCTTCCCCAGTGGTATGAGCGAGCACATCTTTCAGTGAAAACGGATGAATACTCAGCACGTCATACAGGTGCAGCGTTCCGTCCTCTATCTCAAAAACGATGATCATATCATCTTCTGCAGCGTAATAAATATCCTCCCCAAATACAAACAGGAAGTAAAACAGCAGAATATGGCGGTCGTTTTTCACCCCAAACAGGGAGGACGCAGGCCGGCGGTTTGCTGACAGCCGCAATATGATATCCCGGTCCTCATCGTTTTCCAAGTCCAGCTTTCTGAGCTTCCGCCGGGTCGACGGTGTACGGTCAGCAGGCAGTATAAACAGTGTTTCGTCCACCCGTTCGAATCCGAACCGCGGGTAAAAATCCAGTACACTCTCATTGGCGGAGAGATAGATGAAATCATAGCCTTTCTTTTCATAATCGGTCAGGACCTGATTCATCAGGCTCGCGGCAAGCCCTTTGCCCATGTATTCCGGATCCGTCATGACGGTTGCCAGCTGTACCGCTTTCTTCTCTTCTCCATCAATGACAAGGGTCATATCGTTTGCCGATACGTTAGAAATCACTTTATCTCCGTCTATGAATGAATAACACACATACCGCTCATCCCAGTATCCTTTTTCATACCATGCTTCAAAATTGATGCCAAACGTTTTTGAAGCCAGATCCGAAAAGCTTTTCCGATATGCCGCATTCTCTTTATAATCTGTTATGAAATTGTATTGGTTCATTTTTTCCTCCGTCTGTTTTCACAGAAATGGGACTCATTCAGTTAATTCAAGAAATTGATCCATTGCTTTCAACGTCGGTTTGATGGCTCGGTTCCAAAACTCCGCGCTGGTCAGATCTTCGCCAAGATGCTTCATCGCCAGTTCTTCCACTGTCATCTTCCCGGTATCGCGCAGCAGTGCGTCATATTGATCGGCAAAAGCCGGCCCTTCCTTTTTTGCCTTTTCATAGATGCCGTTACTGAAAAGGAAGCCGAATGTATACGGGAAGTTATAAAACGGTTTATCCGTCATGTAAAAATGGGCCGTCGCAATCCAGCGGTACGGAAAGTGACTTTCGAAATGGCCGCCAAAAAACTTGTCCTGCTGATCATTGAAAAGCGATACGATTTCAGCGGGAGTGAGCAACTTTTGCTGCCGCTGTTCATACAGCTTCAATTCGAACTGGTAGCTCATCGGCACCGTCAGCAAATAAAGAATTCCGTTTGTGATCTGCATTTCCAGCAGCGGAAGCTTCTCCTCATCGGTGGACGCGTTATCAATCGCTGCATCAATGACGAGATTTTCGGCAAACGTTGAGGCGGTTTCGGCCAGACTCATCCCGTTCTTCTGTGCAAATGCAGGCTCATCATGCAAAATCGAGTCGTGATAGGCGTGTCCGAGCTCGTGGGCAATCGTCACGATATCATGCATCGTCCCCTGGTACGTCAAGAAAATCCTCGCCTGCTTTGAAAGCGGCATTTCTGCACAAAAGCCGCCCTGCCGCTTCCCTTCCCTGTTTTCCGCCTCAATCCAGTTCTGTTCAAAAGCTTTTTCAGCCAGGCTTCCCATCCGGTCACTGAACGCATGAAACTGTGAAATGATGAATTCTGCTCCGTCGTCATAGCCGGCCTTTTTCTTCGTTTGAAACACTGGAGCCGAGGCATCATACCAGGACAACTTTTCCGTATTCAACAAACGCGCTTTGCGCTCAAAATATTGCTGAAGCTTATCCTTTTGCAGGTCAATCGCCTGCATCATTGCAGAGAGTGTTTCTTCTTCCATGCGATTATTTTGCAGCGGTTCTTTCAAAAGATTTGTCCAGCCGCGGTGCTGATAAAGCTTCAGCCTGAATCCTGACAGGTGGTTCAAAACAGACGCAAACAGAGCAGCGTTCTTCTCGCATGCTGCCAGAAAAGCTTCCCCTGTACGCTTGCGGATATCCCGGTCATTTGATAAAAAAGCTTCCTGCATCGCCTGGCCGAATGAAAGAATCCGCTCTTCTCCATCGTGCTCCACCTTAATGTCCATCTCACCGGTAAGTGTTTGATAATGATCACGCCATCCGTGGTATCCATCAATCGCCAGGTCATGAAAGAGCTGTTCAAGTTCCGGAAATTGCTTTTCTTTTGCGAGTCGCCGCTGTTCTTCAAGAAAAAGCCGGTACGGCTCTGTCTCTTCCTGATTCAGCATTTCTTCCCATGTCGTCTCTGGAACACTCGCGAATAACTGGCCGGCATCTCCCATCAGCGAGTTGAATGAAGCCGTAAGCCCTGACACAGCTCCGAGCAGCTGGCCGGCCTTCTCATCCCTGACATTATCCGCATATAGGCATGTGATGAAGTCTTCCGCTTTAATCACTCCTGACATGACGGTTTGCAGCTTTTTAAACAATTTGATTAACCGCGGCACGATCGGCTCTGTCCCTTCCGTGCCAAATCCGCGGACAGTCTCGCCAAGCTTCCTGATCTCTTCATCCAGTTCCTTCATAAGGGATGCCAATTGTGCCGATTCACTGCCGCCCGGATAAAGTGCGTCCAAATCCCATTTCTTGCTGTATGGTTGTCCCATGTCATGCCCCCTCTGATGATCTTATGTCATGAGATTCTTCGAGTCCGTGACTGTCTGTTCCTTCTTTTCGTAAATGACATTTGTTAAACAAACGTTTATTTAATATAACCGGATCCAGCAGCTGGAATGTATTAGTGCATGTTAAACAAACGTTTATTTAGTTTTAACCGGTTCGGTTGAAAAGGAGAATGAACAGCATAACATCCCTTTTGGGAGTGGAATCAGCCTGTTAATTTGCACAGCACTTCGTGTTAATTACTGTGTTAATTGACATCCAATTGAAAATAGGATTGTAGTGAAAATGGACAACGTTTGTTCCTTTTTGAGAATAAGGATGTTGTATCTGATTGGATTTAATCGAATGCCTGCAACGGAAATGAACTGGCAAGGTGCAGGAAGGACGGGGATGAAACTCAGGGCAGGAGCATAATGGATTTCAGGCTGGAATAGCCAGAGCAGCCCAAAAACCGAATATCAGGCATTTAGCAGCCCCCTGAAACATATTTCGGGGGGCTTTCTGATCCGTTTCATCTTACTGACAACGGCCCATTAGATTGTTTGTATGTTTTATAGCTGAGGATCAGCTGTTACACCAAGAACAGCTGCCCGAATGGCTTCCAGGTTTTCCAGTGCGGCAAGTTCATCGGCCGGGCCTGATACGACTACACCCAGAACGTTTACGTTCTCTGAAGAAAGTACGGTAGAATTGTTTGTCAAATGTCTGTGAATGCGTTCAAATTCACTATGGTATTTCCCATCCTTTCTGCTCAGGCCCTCCTCAATTGTCTCAATGAATATTTCTTCACTCTTCGCTGGATTTTCAGAAAAATGATCAAAACCATAAAGCTCTGATCCCAATTCAGGTGTTGCCGGCAATGTGGCTTCTTCTCCTTCTCCAGGTTCAACCTCTTTCTTTTTAAAGCTTTCTTTGTTCGTATACGTATCAGCCCAATACCACTCGAGCTGAACTGTATCCGGAATGAAGCTCCGTATTTCATCGGGAGTATACATTCGATCAAATGAAACTGCCATTTCTACCAGTGTGTCTTCCGGCAGTTCATTTAGCCGCTTCATGTCATTTCTGATAAAGTCATATTCTCCTTCCGGATGGTAAAATTCCATAATTCTTTGTTTCGTTTCCCGATCATAGCTCCTCTGCCGGCCATCCGTTTTATCAGGCATTTGAATCGGCGAGTGGTCGCCCGTTAACCTGCTGACACCGCCGAATAGGCTATAGGTGACAACCTGATCACTCCAGTCGACCGGGATTCCACCAATCTCTTTATACCGGTCAACGAATAAAATGCCTTCCAGGAAGCCATTCCCCATGCTCTGAACTCCCAATTGCTCCACATTTGGGCTTGTGATCCGGCTGAACAACTCCATATCATGCATAGCGCTTTCCTCGTTGGACCTCATCAAAAACAGCCACAGGAAGCTTATTATGATGAAGACGAATACCACGGCGGCCATGGAAATGAGCACATTGCGGATGATTGTTCTCCTTTTTGCCTTTTTTACTGCGCTTCCCAAAGAGGCAGAAGTTTTGTTATCTTCAAAAAGCTCATTAAGCCCTTGCTCTTTCACACTCTCGTTATGATTCTTCATTTATTATTTGCTCCTTCCGATATAATTCCTTAAAGGATTGCCGGGCCCTGAATAAATATGTCTTTAACGTGCCCGGATTCAAATCCAGCATTTCTGCGATTTCCTGATAACTTAGTTCCAGCTCATATTTCAAAAGCAGCAATTGCTTATATAAGGGAGCCATTTGATTCAGGACGACCTGGATTTCTTTTTTCATTTCACTTTGCTGTACATAGCCTTCCGGCAGCGGCGCCTCATCTGCCAGTTCAAAATGTTCAAAAGAGACACTGATTTGTTTTTTCTGTTTCCGGCATAAATCGTAATACTGATTGACAGCCACCCGGAAAAGCCAGCTAAATGCTTTATCCGGTTCGATCGAATCGATGTATAAATAAAATTTATATAATGATTCCTGTATGACATCTTCCGCATCCTGAGGGCCAGCTCCGATCTTAATTAAATACTTAAAAATGATTTCCACTTTTTCTTGCAAGAGATGCTGCAGATCTGCTTCAAAATCCAATAACTCCCCTCCTTTCCAGTTATAAGACGTTTCACTCCATAAAAAGTGAACATGGATTTTATAATTTTTAATAGAATGTTATATGCCTGAACCCTGATGAGGCATTATAACAAGAAAAAGAGCAGCCGCGTATTGGCGGCTGCTCAAGGTAAACATCCGAGTTTATTCTTCATAGGAAAATTTTAATAACACAAATAACCACTCCCTATACTTTATAGGAAGTGGTTATTAGTATTGATATAAATTATATTCATGACCATTTCTCAAGTGTACGGCTCAAACACCGTACATCATGCCGAACATGTCAGGTCCGGCACCACCTTTTTCTTTTGGCTAGTCGGGAACATAGCCAAAACGGATTCTGCGTGCTGGTACGAGGTAATTCGCTGCTCAACGAAACCCATTGCAAATGGTGCAAGTCGCCTATACCGCTACGCTATTATCTTCCAGAATGTCTTGATAAGCTTTAGTTTCAGCATATATCTCATCCTTAAGTGGATTGAGTTTATACTTGCGAATTCTGTAAAACTGATAAGCGACTAATGCTATATTGGATAATAGGGCCAATAAGCTTACGATGAAAAATGCTTTCGGATTATGTGTTGTAGGTACTGGTGCGATTCGATCCGCAAATGTTGGGACGGTCATGATAAACATGATCCACAGAGCAAGCGTATGTGCCCGGTGCTGCAGCCATGCACCTTTTTTGATGAAAAAAGTAGGGATGGTACAAGCAAGTAATAACGCTAACCCACTATAAAATGAGTGATCTGAAATACAATTATACGTATAAGCAAAGTTCCACAAATCATAGGCAATAATCCATGGCCAAATCATATCTGGCCAGATCATGTCTTTAGATTTGTCTTTAGAAATATAAATGCCAGCCCACCCACAGATAGCAATAATATTTAGTAATCCTGCTAGACCATTCATAATATTCCATGGTCCTGACATGACCCAGAGGTTATCTATATATGCCCCTTCCCAAGCACCATACATAAATACTTGAAAGTCACGTATACAAGCCTCCAGAATATTCAGTGCTAAAATACCAGGTGGAAACCATAGCACCCACTTCTTTTTAGCAAGAGACGGATAATACCGAATAGCCATAAACCCTAAACAGCCAGCGAGGGCGGAATATGTCTTGACCCAGTTAAACCAGGTACCCGTACCATATTCGTTGCCTGGAGCAGCAGTTGTAGGCCAAACAAAAATCGTCAGGACTACAGGTGCAATTAGAAATAGAACAATTCCACCCCATTTTGTAGTCCGACTAAATTCGTTAAAAGCCATTAAAGCAATTAAAACAAAAAGCCAAATACCCCACCCCATAAAACCTGTAGATTCATATAACAGGCCCATTATCCTTCCCTCCTTAACCATTTGTTTGCTCAATATTGAACAAGATTGTCTATCCTTAGGGCTGCGTGAGTTTTTAATACAGGTTATGCTGATTTCAAACGTTTAAAGCTATATTGCGCTTTATCATTGTGCAGTTGCCACATATGCCAGAATACGTAAGGGACGATAATCACGAAGTTAATAATCCCCCATACTTTCAGGACTTCTGGGTTGAACCATGAAGTGGAGTCCATAACTTTTGGAAAAACATCAAAACAAGCTCTTAACAACAGATGGGCAGCTAATGTATATACACGGGCAGTAATATATAACTCAGGTCGTTTCTTGATGACCGGATACAACTCAGCCGCTAACAGAATGCATACAGAGCTGGCGAAATACATTGGAGATTCGGCATAAACAAAACAAGCGTTCCAAGAGGTATAAATTAAGTTCCATGAAGCCGTTGTATAGGCCACTAAATCCCCATAGGAGGCTGTTGTGATCTTCCAGAATTTTGGCGCAAAAGGAATCGTTACACAAAGCAGGAAACCACAGGCTGCATTAAAATAGTTTCCAAGCGTGACATCTTTCATTGTTGCTTCTGCTATGTTGAGGAAAAGGATGGCGTAAAAGAACCACAGAAACTCATCTTTTTTCAGAAAATCCCATACACGGCCTTTTTTATTTTCATAGACAGCAATTCGCGAGAATCCAACAATAATCGTAGGAACGATTACACTTAATATTTTTGCCCAGCGAAACCAACCGTCGACATTCCCCATTAACCAAAGAGGGAATGTTAAAAGAGATAAAAGCCAAAAATATGCAGAAAGCTTGTAATGCTTACGAAAAAAGACAATAATACCTAACAAAAGCGCCAAATAGATTGGCATAGATATTACATGTGGCCAAATAACCATTTTCCTCACCCTTTTTTCTTATTTAACAAACCGAACGTTCGTTATGTTTATAGTATAATTCTACCACCCAAGAATAGTCAATGTGATTTTTTTCACAAATCAAAATTTAATTTGTTTACCTTGGTGTGGTATTCTTAACCTGGTAAGGGGGATTTGTATGAAAGTGGATGGGAAATCAAAAATACTTGCAGCGGCAAGGAAAGTTATAACCCAGCACGGTTCTAATCGCGCGACGGTAAGAGCGATAGCTGAGGAAGCTGGCATGAGTACAGGGGCAATTTATCATTATTATAAGAATAAAGACGACATTTTATATGACCTTCTAGATGAAAGTCTCTCAGATTCCACACGTATCGCAAAAGGAATTGCTACACACAAGTTAAGAAGAGACAAGGTTAAAGAAGAAGTTGTGCAAAAAACGGAAGAACGATTAAAAAAAGATGCCGAAAATCGTTTACAATATCACTTTGCACACGAAATATTATTAGGCAATAAAGAATTACAGCTAAAATTCAAGGAAAAATATAAAGAATGGAACCTTCGAATTGAAGAAATATTAATAAACTTGTACGGACTTGACGATACACCATTGAATAAGGCATTGACCTCATGGTTATTAGGGGCAGTAGATGGAGTGATATTACAATACCTTCTAGAGGTTAATGATAACGATGTTGAAGACATGATGGAGATATTCGAACTGTTATTAGAAAAAGGCTTGCCAACATTTATTCAACTACTTAACGAAAGATAACATTTCGGGACACCACACACAAAAAAAGCGCAAGACGCCTGCTTAGCGGCGTGCACCGAAGACCTTTTCAGGATCGCATAGCTCGTTTCGTTCCCTTTTTGGTGCTCCGAAGGCCTTTTCGGGAACGCATAGCTTGATTCGTTCCCTTTTTGGTGCTCCGAAGGCCTTTTCGGGAACGCATAGCTTGATTCGTTCCCTTTTTGGTCCTCCGAAGGCCTTTTCAGTAACGCATAGATCGATTCGTTCCCTTTTTGGTGCTCCGAAAGCCTTTTCGGGAACGCATAGCTCGTTTCGTTCCTTTTTTGGTGCTCCGAAGGCCTTTTCAGTAACGCATAGATCGTTTCGTTCCTTTTTTGGTGCTCCGAAGGCCTTTTCGGGAACGCATAGGCGTTAGCGGGGATTCCTGCAGGAAAGCGGTTTTCTCTTCCCAGGGGATCACGGCTTTGGGCGATAGCAGCTGGCGCCTGGAACTAGACACTAATCTTACTTGATAAACTTATACTTTCTAACCTTATAAAGAAAACTCGCCGATTGGCGGGCCTTTAGGCGAAGGCAGAGGCGTAGTTGCCCTTATCTATATTCTTAAAATTGGCCACTGCGTCGAAACACTTCTTTGCTGACAATTTATACTGTCCTATACGGCGAAAAAAGAGGTTCTCCAACACAATGGAAAACCTCTTTAATCATTATGCCAATTAACGAACGGAGACTTTTCAGACACCATGGTATGAGATTAGTGCGAAATCAACATTTCTTAATTGTGGTAATTTGGGTATACCGCTAAAGTTTTGATATCAATTGGATCACAAACCATACCGGCAATCACTCATAATATAAAAGAGCAGTCATATTCATATGACTGCTCAAAAGTAACATCCAGGATTCTTTACCAACCTTCATGTTGGTAACATTATTTTATGGCTAATTCTATTATTCCACCGTTACCGACTTTGCCAGATTGCGAGGCTTATCAACATCACAATCACGGTGCAGCGCTGCATAATACGAAATCAGCTGCAGCGGAATGACACTGACAAGCGGTGTCATCAGTGGATGGACGGCTTCGATGACAAGTGTGTCGTCCTCTTCCTCCATGCCTTTCATGCTGATGACGCAAGGGTAAGCGCCGCGTGCTGCCACTTCTTTGACGTTTCCGCGGATGCTCAGGTTGACCGGTTCCTGTGTCGCAAGCGCGATGACCGGTGTGCCTTCTTCAATCAGGGCGATCGTTCCGTGCTTGAGTTCCCCGCCGGCGAATCCTTCCGCCTGGATATAGGAAATCTCTTTAAGCTTAAGCGCCCCTTCAAGAGACACATAGTAATCGCTCGCACGGCCGATGAAGAAGCAGTTGCGGGTAACGGATAAGAATTCACGCGCAATCTCTTCCATCCGCTCCTTCTGGTCTGTCAGAGCTTCCATTGCATTAGCGACAATGCCCAGTTCCTGAATCGGATCGAAATCAAGTTCAATGCCTTTCGTGCGGGCAGCATCTACAGCAAGGATTGCCTGTACTGCCATCTGTGCTGTATAGGCTTTTGTTGACGCAACTGCGATTTCAGGACCGGCATGCAGATGAAGCGTGTAATCCGCTTCCCGTGAAAGCGTGGACCCCGGCACGTTTGTAATGGTAAGGGCACGATGGCCAAGCTCTTTGATCTGTACAAGCACTGCGCGGCTGTCCGCTGTTTCTCCGCTCTGGGAAATAAATACGAATAACGGCTTTTCACTCAACAGCGGCATGTTATAGGAAAACTCACTTGCAACATGCACTTCAGTTGGAATCTTGGCGAACTTTTCAAGGAATTGCTTGCCAATCAAGCCGGCATGGTAGCTGGTTCCGGCAGCGATAATATAAATCCGGTCGGTATCCTGCACCGCCTGGCGGATATCTTCATCCAGCTTCAGGTCGCCGTTTTCATCCTGGTACTCCTGGATGATTTTCCGGATGACAAGCGGCTGCTCATCGATTTCCTTCAGCATATAATGCGGATATGTCCCTTTTTCAATATCGCTTGCATCAAGCTCGGCTGTGTAAGGTTCCCGTTTGACCTCTTCGCCGTCAAGGTTCGTGATTTTTACACTGTCACGCGTCACGACAACCACTTCTTTATCCATCAGCTCAACGAATTGATCCGTCACCTGAATCATAGCCATGGCATCGGAAGCGACGACATTGAAGCCTTCATCACCAAGACCGACAAGAAGCGGGCTCTTATTTTTTGCCACATAAATGGTGTCCTTATTTTCATTGTCCATCAACGCAAGCGCATAGGATCCCTTTAGTTCGCGAAGCGTTTTGCGGAACGCGTTTTCCACCGTTTCGCCGGCTTGCACAAGCTTTTCGATCAGCTGAACAATTACCTCTGTATCCGTATCACTTTTAAGCTCCACTTCCTGCATATGCTCCCGTTTAAGGGCAGTGAAATTTTCAATGACACCATTATGGACAATGGTGAAACGTTCCGATGTGCTCTGGTGCGGATGGGCGTTCACTTTGCTTGGCGGTCCGTGCGTTGCCCAGCGTGTATGTCCGATGCCTGAAGTTGCCTCGATGCCGTTATTCACACTTTCGCGCAAGTCGGCGATTCGGCCTTTTTCTTTGAAAAGGTGCATTCCGCTTTCGTTGGCAATCGCGATGCCGGCAGAATCATATCCCCGGTATTCGAGTTTTTGCAGCCCGTTCAATAAAATTCCTTTTGCATCTTCGTTTCCGATATAACCTACAATTCCACACATAGTCTTAAATCTCTTCCCTTCCCGTACAGGGACAAGAAAGCGGGGCTCTCCTGCCCCTGGATGTTTTATTCTGTCTTATTTTTCATCATAATCCGGGCTTTGTGCAAAGAGTCGCCTCTTTGTTTTCCCCCTGGATTTAACGGCTGTGATGTTCAGCCGGGAGGCATCCGCCGAATACTCGATAAACCTCCTCCTCGTCAACTATCCGTTATTCCGATCAACAGATAGTCCAGGCGCTTTTAAAAAGACAGTCTTTGTTTCTATCCCCCTTTCTTTCCATGAATAAACAACGAAATAATTTTACTAAACAAACAGTCTAACCGTCAATCATTTTCTGGAATTGAAATACATCTGACATCTTTATCATATGGCTGATATCTCTTACACATTTAAACGGGTGAGCACTTGATGATGCAGTCTTCCACCTCCTTTATCATAATAAATATGCAAGAACAGAGCCCATTGTGCCCCATTCTTGCATTTGTCTCGATCAGTCTATTCCCATTTCATTTTCAACCACTTCCACGATACGGTCGACATACGCTTCGCATTGTTCCGCTGTTGGCGCTTCAGCCATGATGCGGACAAGCGGTTCTGTACCCGATGGGCGTACAAGAATGCGGCCGTTCCCGTCCATCTCTTTTTCCACTTCGTTGATGACTTCCTTGACATGGGCATTGTCTTCAACGTGATGCTTATCCGTCACCCTTACGTTCTTCAAGATTTGCGGATATTTTTCGATTTCACCTGCCAGTGCCGAAAGCGGCTTGCCGGTCGCCTTCATGATATTCACCAGCTGAATCGCACTCAGCATGCCGTCACCCGTCGTATTATGGTCAAGGAAAATGATGTGCCCGGACTGTTCGCCGCCCAGGTTGTAATCATGCTTGCGCATCGCTTCCATGACATAACGGTCCCCTACTTTTGTCTGAGCGCTTTCGATCCCATTTGCTTCGAGTCCTTTATAAAAACCAAGGTTGCTCATAACAGTGGATACAACCGTATTTTGTTTCAGCCAGCCTTTTTCTTTCATGTACGATGCACATATGAACATGATCTGGTCCCCGTCCACAATCTCGCCGTTTTCATCGACAGCGATCAGGCGGTCGCCATCCCCGTCAAAAGCAAGGCCGATATCGGCTTCTTTTTCTTTTACCAATTCAGCAAGTTTCCCGGGATGTGTGGAACCTACCCCGTCATTGATGTTCAAGCCATTCGGAGATGTGCCGATCGTACTGATATCCGCCTCAAGATCCGCAAATAGATGCGGTGCAAGCGAGTAAGTTGCTCCATGTGCACAATCAAGCGCTACATGGATGCCATCGAATTCTTCTTCAATTGTCGTCTTTAAGTATTGAAGGTATTTCTGGCCGCCTTCAAAATAGTCATTGACCTGACCGAGGTCCTTTCCAATCGGACGCGGCAGACTGTCATTGTGGCGGTCAAGCAGTTCCTCAATTTCCTCTTCCTGGTCATCTGACAGCTTGAAGCCGTCTGAACCGAAAAACTTGATCCCGTTATCCCCAACCGGGTTATGGGATGCCGAAATCATGACGCCAGCCTGTGCGCTCAGCGCTTTCGTCAAATAAGCGACACCCGGTGTTGAAATCACGCCGAGGCGCATCACTTCCGCCCCAATGGAAAGCAGCCCTGCAACCAGTGCCCCTTCCAGCATATGGCCGGAGATGCGGGTATCGCGGCCGATCAGGACTTTTGGCCGTTCTTCATAATGCTTCGTCAACACATAGCCGCCGTATCTTCCGACTTTAAAGGCCAGCTCCGGCGTCAATTCAGTATTCGCTACGCCGCGCACACCATCTGTACCAAAATATTTACCCATTCTTAAATCGCTCCTTCACAAACATTCAATCATCACTGAATTTGTATTTCTGCTGTTTCTGGATCCAGTGACCACGTTATATTTTGCGGGCCGTTCACTTCCAGCTTCACATCGTGAGTGCCCTTTGAGTATCCGCTTAAATCTGCATATATCTCGATATCTTCTGCAGTGATGTCCTTCAAAACGCTTTCTGATCCGTATATCACAAGATCTGCTGTGTTCGTTTCACCTGTGAACGATGCACTCAAGTCGCTCGAAAGGCCGACCACTTCAATCGGGAGGCTGGTGAATGTTTTATCCGCTTTAGCCTCTACATCGATCGTCACCTTTACTTTTTCAGGATCAATCCGTTTCACGCCGTCAGGAATGGGGATATCCAACTCCATCACTGTATCTTTTGTGATTTCCGATAAATCGATTGTCACATCATCAATGTATTCGATTTTTTCAAGCACGTCATTTGGCGCGAAAATGGTGATTTCACTCGGCTCAACATCAAACGAATTGACACTCAAGCCTTCAGGCAGATCGCCTTTGCGATTGATCTTAAAAGGCACGACCGCCGAAGGGCTCGAAACCGGCACTTTCACTTCAACGACAGAAGGCTCCACTGTAACGGGCACTTCCTCACCCGCCTGATCGTATACCCTGACCGGGGCATCGACCGTCGCTGTTTCTTTCACGCTTTTCAAATCAACAATCGCTTTAACGATAGCGATGTCCTCAATTGCTTC
Organism: Bacillus marinisedimentorum; assembly: GCF_001644195.2. Classification (NCBI taxonomy): domain Bacteria; kingdom Bacillati; phylum Bacillota; class Bacilli; order Caryophanales; family Bacillaceae; genus Bacillus; species Bacillus marinisedimentorum. The sequence goes on from NZ_LWBL02000068.1 coordinate 47,514, forward strand.
TTTAGCACCTGTCACCTTTACACTATTCGGTGACACAATCGGCTGTTCAACCGTATATCCGTCTTCCATCTCTTTTTCATTAATGAAATCAACGTCAACCTGCATGATTTTGGAAACCTTTTCCTGAATCGTCACTGTTGCCGTCGACGGCTCAAGGCTTACAGCCAGCTTATCCGAAAAATTCCTGTGCTGAATTTTCACCTGGTGGCTGCCCGGCTTAAGACCTTCGAGGTTGACAAAAACCTCATATTTACGCTGGAGCCTGGTCGTTGTAATCGCACTTGAAGGCCCTGTCAAAGACACCGTCACACTTGAAGGGAGCCCGCTCACCACATATTTCGATTCATCGTAAGACGCATCAAGTGCAACATCAAGGACCGTCTCATCATTTTCATTCGTCCCCGGGATTGCTCCCTGTCCCTGCTGGGAATCCGGCGTATCCATATTGACCGCAAGATAAAGCATAAACGCCAAAAGCAACGAGATGATTTTCACAAAAAGCGGCGTATTCAACAGCTTATCCATCTTTCTTCCCCCTCCAATTCCATCGTGATGAAGAGGTTGGCTTAGGTTGGGCAGTCAGCTCATCGTTCAGCAGTTCCTCCAGCTTTTCAACCGTTAGCCCTCTGTACAGCTCCCCGTTTCTCGTCAGGGAAATCTGGCCGGTCTCTTCAGACACGACAACGGTAAGACTGTCGGTCACTTCACTGATCCCGAGTGCAGCCCTGTGCCGCGTCCCCAGCTCTTTTGAAATGAACTTACTCTCGGATAACGGCAAATAACATGCGGCAGCTGTGATTTCATCTTTCTTCAGGATGACAGCCCCATCGTGCAGCGGCGTATTGGGAATAAAAATATTAATGAGCAGTTCAGAAGTAAGATTAGCATGCAGCGGAATGCCCGTCTCTATGTAATCCTGCATCCCGGTTTCCCGCTCAATCGAAATCAAAGCCCCAATCCGGCGCTTTGCCATATAGTCCGAGGCCCTGGTGATGGCCTGGACCAACCGGACTGTTTCCTCCTCCTGCTGGAGTGCCGTCCTTGAAAACAGGCGGCCCCGCCCCAGCTGTTCAAGTGCCCGCCTCAATTCGGGCTGGAAGATGATGATGACGGCAAGAAAACCCCAGGTCAATGCCTGATTCATCAGCCACTGCAGGGTGGTTAAGCCGAAAAAGCTGCTTAAAAACCAGACAGCAATAATCACTGTAATCCCTTTTAACAGCTGAATCGCCTTCGTACCGCGTATGAGCATGATTAACTTGTATATGACGAACCAGACCAACAGGATATCGATGACAACACCGATATACTCCAGGAATGGCAAATCAAACTCTCCAATACCAGGCATTCTGACACTTCCTTTAAATATGAATTAAAAGATGAGTAAAGTTAAAATAAAAAATGATTTCTGCTTCGACTGTAATAAAAATGGGTGTAGTTCAATATTATATCACATCCTGTCGAATCAAGCCCTTTTCAGCCAGCCTTAAACCCGTTTTCTCTAACCGGCACCACAGCCTTTCGTAACTGTCCGATCCGTAATAATATGGCCGGTCATTAAAAAAAGCCATCAAAACGTGATGGCTTTTTATCATTTTGAATCAAAAATTCCGACAGCATCCTTGAAAAATTGTTTGATGTGATACCAGACCCAGTCAAACACCTGGTTTACTTCTTCCATCTCACCAGTCACATTCCCGGCGGAGGCCAGGTACCGTTCTCCGTTGATGACAACAACGTTGCCCCGCACCTCTCCTTCTATTTTCACGTTGCCATTTTTGACAATAAGATCGCCTTCCACCACTTTTCCTTCAGGCACAATAACCGTATTGTCCTGAATCTGAATGTTTTCCTGCTTTGATACCGTTAATTGTTCTTCATCATTCCATATTGAAACAAGACTTCCTGCCATCAAAATGATAAACAGCGCTGCTGCTGTCATAAGCGGATGATTTTTAAACCATCTTCTGTAGCTGACCGATCGTTTTTCTTTCGGCAAGCGGCCCATCACATTCTCGGTAAATCCGGATGGGGCGCCAGCTTTGCCGATGCTCTGCACTAAAGCGATTGTCTTTTTGATGTCATGGAAATACTGCTGGCAGTCTTTACAAGACTGGAGATGCCCCTTCAGGCGCTGCTCTTCCTCATATGTCAATTCTTCTTCGTCAGCATATTTATCGATTAACGCGACCGCTTCAGGAGAACATTTCAATTCCCTCACCTCATCTCTTATACATTGCTCATCTTTTTCCGCAATGCCTCTCTTCCCCTGTGTATCCGTGTTTTGACTGTCCCTACAGGAAGATCGAGAATGTCACTGATTTCTTTCAGTGATAACTCTTCAATATATTTCAGCACAATGACGGTTCGGTATTTTTCCGGCAGGGCAAGAATTTGCTGGTGGACCCAATCCTGCGTTTCCAGCGCTTCAGCTTCTTCTTCGGGAAGCTTGCCGTCTACAGCAATCTGGGAATACATCGTCAACCCGTCCGTACCGCCGATTTCCGCATCAAGATAGAAATCCGGTTTCTTTTTTCGAATCCGGTCTATTGAAAGGTTCGTTGCAATCCGGAACAGCCACGTCGAAAACTTTTTATCAGCATTATACCTGTGAATGTTCACATATGCACGGATAAAGGCCTCCTGGGCGATATCCTCCGCCTCGTGACGGTTCCCCAGCATACGGTAGCAAATCTGGAACACTCTGTCCTTATATAGTTCTACGACTTCGGCATAGGCATTCTGATCGCCTTTCAGCACTTGCTGTATTCGTTTTTTGATAATCGTTTCCATATGCTTACCCCCGCAACTGCGGTCATCTATTTACGAATGAAGCCTCAAAAAGGTTTCATTCTTTCCCACAAAATTAATTTTAACAAAAATTAGCAAAAAAAGGTTTAGAATATAAATAATTTGGCAAAGAAAGAATTAAGATATTTTGGGAGGGAAACGAATGTCTGAAAAGGAGCTTCTGCACCGTATCGAAACGTACAGACAAAAAATGGTCGAACTGACCGCCAGCCATTCCTATATTTCCCGTGAAGTTGTCGAAATGAGCACAGCCCTGGACAGCCTCTTGACACAATATCAAACAAAATACGCACCGTTTAAGAAGTGACCCGATGAAAACGTCACTTTTTTTCTTTTAAAAGAAGCAATACGACCTTTTAAATAAACATGAAAAAAGCCGGCCGCATCCAACGCTAGCCGGCTTGCTTCATTTTTACTTACGGCCTTTTTCTATAAAAGCTTTTCCCCAAAAAGGGAACCCATCAAGGCGACAGCTGCAGCTGCCGTACGGTTCTTGTCATCAAGAATCGGATTGACCTCCACGAATTCTGCCGAAGTGATCAGCTTGGACTCCTCCAGCATTTCCATTGCCAAATGGCTCTCCCTGTAGCTTATGCCGCCCATAACCGGTGTGCCGACACCAGGCGCATCGTCCGGATCAAGACCATCAAGGTCAAGGCTCAAATGAACACCATCCGTACGGTCCTTCAAGTATGCGATCGTTTCTTCAATCACTTTCGTCATGCCCATCCGATCGATTTCATGCATCGTAAAGACCTTCATCCCTTTTTCCTTGATCAATTCCCTTTCACCGTCATCAAGGGAACGGGCTCCGATAATGACGACATTCTCAGGCTTGATCTTCGGCGAATAGCCGCCAAGTCCGGTTAACCGCTCATGTCCGATGCCCAGACTCGCTGCAAGCGGCATCCCGTGAATATTTCCTGATGGCGAAGTGTCGGCCGTGTTTAAGTCACCGTGTGCATCATACCAGATCACACCGAGGTTTTCATACTTGCGTGATACGCCGGCGAGCGTCCCGATTGCAATACTGTGGTCACCGCCGAATACGAGCGGGAACCGCTGATCATCAATCACTTCTTCAACCTTTTTGGCCAGCTTCTCATTAGCGGTGACAACCGCATCAAGATTCTTTAAATTTTCATCAAACTTATCCCGCCGCTGTTCGGGCTGGGAAATGTCAATATTGCCATGATCGACAATATCATAACCTTGCGCCTCAAGCCGCTCCTTCACGCCGGCATAACGAATCGCACTCGGCCCCATATCCACACCCCTGCGCATTTGCCCAAGGTCCATGGGCGCACCAATAATCGATATATTCCTATTCATCCTTATCCCCCTCTGTTCTACATGCTACTTTCTATTGTAAACACTTTCACGAAGGTGACTCAACCGGACATAAACTTGTATAGTTATGCATGAATGTTCGAAAAAAGGCTGGAAATATGGCGGGCGCAGATTTAACAGGAAAGGTGATTCGTGCAAAACCCCAAATGAAACAGGAGAGTGGTTTCCAGCTGGCCTGCATCCTATATGGATATCTGATAGGGAAACCCAATTAAAAAGAACAAAAGTGCAAGGCGCCCGCTTAGCGGCGTTCGCATAAGCGGGGGTACCCGTGAGGCGGGTTCCCCTTCCGGACGGAAGCAGCTGATCCGCATCCCAATACGATGCCAGATCAGCACAGCCTGAGTACCCCGGCATGGAAATTTGCACGTTCTTCCACCGTTTCAGGCAAGCTGACGGCCAAAACCGGGCTATCTACTCCTATTCAGGATCACTCAAGCCATTTAGGTCCGATAACCTGCCGGATTTGTCTTCATTTTATAGAAAGACTATTACTTTTTTTCGTATTTCACACCAGATGACTGTTCCTTCGCGCCATATCCCCGGCTTTTCACGCCGTATGCGAACAAACGCAATCAGGGGGTGCACTTTCGCGCGGAATCTGTTTTCTTTCACGCCAAACTCTCACTGTTTCACGCGTAATCTCCCATATTTCTTGCTGTAGAGCCCACCTTTCACGCCCGAGCAGCTGTTTCGCGCCGTTCAACACGGCTTTCACGCCGAAACTCCTTTTTTCATACATGGCGATAGACCCTGCTCACAGCCAGACACTCGAAATGCGTAAGGCGCCCGCTTAGCGGCGTACGCATAAGCCGGGTTGCCCGCAGGAAGGCGGGTTCCCCTTCCGGAGGGGATCATCGTTTATCACGATAGCCGCTGGCGCCTGGAGCTGCATGACTCCCTTCTGGCTTTTTAAACCACAACGCAAACTTTTATAAATTTCCTAAACAATAAAAAAAACCTTAAATCATCCAGATTCAAGGTTTACCGTCATATGTATGGTGGAGCCTAGCGGGATCGAACCGCTGACCTCCTGCGTGCAAAGCAGGCGCTCTCCCAGCTGAGCTAAGGCCCCAGTATATAATATATTTTGTGTTCACAGTTTATTTTGGTGAAGCCCTGTCTCTTCCTCTACTAGCTTATTCAAGGGTGATTAATGCGTCGAGACAACTCGCAGCGGATTCTTAGATGCTGTGCTCGTCGCTGAGCTAAGGCCCATTAAACAGTGGAGCGGAAGACGGGATTCGAACCCGCGACCCCCACCTTGGCAAGGTGGTGTTCTACCACTGAACTACTTCCGCAATATGAGCCATGGAGGACTCGAACCTCCGACCCTCTGATTAAAAGTCAGATGCTCTACCAACTGAGCTAATGGCTCAAGAAATGGCTGGGCTAGCTGGATTCGAACCAGCGCATGACGGAGTCAAAGTCCGTTGCCTTACCGCTTGGCTATAGCCCATCAACCCATATTATCTTTTGCAGCAATCCTGCAATTATACAAAATGGTGGAGGAGGGCGGATTCGAACCACCGAACCCTGAGGGAACAGATTTACAGTCTGCCGCGTTTAGCCACTTCGCTACTCCTCCGTATTTAGATGTGGGTGTTTCCCACTTCTCATTTCTAACAAGTGGTGCCGGCCAGAGGACTTGAACCCCCAACCTACTGATTACAAGTCAGTTGCTCTACCAATTGAGCTAGACCGGCAAAGATGGTGGAGGATGACAGGATCAACTGCCGACCCCCTGCTTGTAAGGCAGGTGCTCTCCCAGCTGAGCTAATCCTCCGTTTGGGAGGCGGGAAGTGCAATCTTGTCAACGTCCAACCTCTTACAGTTAGTGACCCCTAGGGGATTCGAACCCCTGTTACCGCCGTGAAAGGGCGGTGTCTTAACCACTTGACCAAGGGGCCGCAAATGGAGCTTCCAACCGGACTTGAACCGGTGACCTCTTCCTTACCATGGAAGCGCTCTACCGACTGAGCTATGGAAGCATGGCTCCACAGGCAGGATTCGAACCTGCGACAGCTCGGTTAACAGCCGAGGGCTCTACCACTGAGCTACTGTGGAATGGTTATCTATCTTCCTTAACTGATTTTGCAGCGTGACCACTGCTTCTTCCTCTACTAGCTAATTCAAAGAAGTATATGCGTCGAAGCAACTCGAAGCAGATTCAAGATGTGTCGCTCGTCACTGAGCTACTGTGGAATGGTTATCTATCTTCCTTAACTAATTTGCAGCGTGACTGCTGCTTCTTCCTCTGCAAGCTAAGTCAGGGAAGCATATGCGTCGAAGCAACTCGCAGCCGATTCATGGATGCGTTGCTCGTCACTGAGCTACTGTGGAATACATGTAAAAAACAATTTTGCCCGGCGGCGTCCTACTCTCACAGGGGGACGGCCCCCAACTACCATCGGCGCTGGAGAGCTTAACTTCCGTGTTCGGGATGGGAACGGGTGTATCCTCTCCGCCTTTGCCACCGGACTTTATTACGGTTTGTGATCATCTTCGAATCTCTTCGTCAGCTCCCTCGTCGGCATCCTCACGTATGCAAATACGCTCCGGTGCCTCCTCAGTCGCTTCCTCGACCTTCTCGATGCTCCCAAACCTTACTGTATAAACAGAGTCTCCCTTTAAGCAGGGGGGGCTGTTTGG
>NZ_LWBL02000069.1 GCF_001644195.2 Bacillus marinisedimentorum
CCCTCGCAATTTTCACGTGGATCTCCCGCCTTTTCCCGCCAAACCGTTTCTTTCACGCGAAAAGGCTGTGCTTTACCGAAAAACCTAAGTTCTTTGAAATAGTTGCGATTTGCGAAGCGAAAATGAATGATGGGGAAACCTCCGAAAGGAAGAGCAATAATCCCCTATCAGAAGAACAGGTCATTATTTTGCCGGGCGAGCGCAACATAAGAGTGTACATTCCCGATTTGGTTTAGCAAGTGATCATCCCTGGAACTCCATAAAGAATGTCCAAATAATCCACCGGGCTTGGGCTTGCCGGGCCCTTCGTTTTTCATGGTGACCAGTCCGGACGCCAGTACTGTGCGAATTCATTGGCCGCTGCAGGAGAGGGGGAGAGCTTTCCGCGCATGAATAACTTTTGCCTCCACATTCGATTATCGGGCGCTCCACTAACGAATCATAAATTTTTTCACAATCCGTTTTTTTCGTGTTATGATATGTATTAGGATTCTTTGAGATGCTAAGATTGGGGGTCTCCTGCATGGCAGATGGGAAAAAATCAAGGACCACCGTTGAAATATATGGACAGCAATATAAAATTGTCGCAGACGAGTCTAGAAGCCATGTCAAAATGGTGGCAAGTCTTGTTGATGAAAAGATGAAAGAACTTAAAGAAATGAATGCGGCACTGGATGTGAATAAACTCGCTGTTCTGACTGCCGTTAATGCGGTGAACGACTATTTGCTCCTTGAGCAGAAATATATCAAACTTGCTGAATCTATACAGAAAGAAGAGGAAAAAGAACAATAATGCTTGATCTAATATTGCTTATCGTACTGATATCCGGATTTGTCGTAGGGCTGCGAAGAGGTTTCATTCTTCAGCTTGTCTATCTTACCGGCTTCATCGTTGCTTTCGTTGTGGCTTATTTGTATTTTGATGATCTTGCTCCCCATTTGAAACTATGGGTGCCGTATCCAGCTTTGCCTGAAGGCAGTTCAATGCAGTTGTTTCTAGACAACATACATATAGAGGCTGCCTATTACCGTGCAATTGCTTTTGCCGTATTGTTCTTCGGGACGAAAATCATTATGCACATCATCGGTGCGATGTTTGACTTCCTGGCCGATTTGCCGGTATTGCGCACCTTTAACGGCTGGCTGGGCGGCGCGCTCGGATTTATAGAGGTTTACTTGATTGCTTTTATTCTTTTATATCTTGCTGCATTCATGCAGGTCGAGTTTATCCAGCAAGCGCTGGGGGATTCGATCCTTGCTCAAGTCATCGTTGAGCATACGCCTGGTCTTTCAAGGCTGATCACGAACTTATGGGTTGAACACATCGCAACACTTCTCCGTTAGGAGGAGTGTTTTTGCACGTAAAGGGAATTACTGAAAAAAGCGAAACGTACCGGCAAACCTGCCGAAAAATGGTGTACGGAGGGATGCAAATGCTTCAGGTCAATAAAAAGGATGTCATAAAAACGTTAGAAACAATAGCGGTCTATATGGAATTGAAGGGTGAAAACAGTTTCAAAGTATCGGCATACCGGAAAGCTGCGCAGGCCCTTGAAACAGATGACCGGAGCCTTGCGGACATTGGGGATCCGACGGAACTGAAAGGGATAGGGAAAGGTACAGGGGAAGTGATAACCGAGTTGATGGAAACCGGCAAATCCTCGGAACTCGAAGATTTGAAAAAGGAAGTTCCGTCCGGTCTTGTCCCGCTTTTACAAGTACAGGGGCTTGGCGGGAAGAAACTGGCCAAACTGTATAAGGAGCTCGGAGTCATAGATGCTGATTCGTTAAAAAAAGCGGCAGGGGACGGGGAAATTCAGAAACTCAGCGGATTTGGCAAGAAATCAGAAGAAAAGATTCTTGCTGCCCTTGAAGAAATGGGAACACGGCCTGAACGCCTGCCGATCGCTTTCATGCTTGCAGCTGCTGAAAAGGTGGAAGATTCCCTTAGAGGTATGGCAGGCATTGAAAAGTGGTCAAGGGCAGGAAGCCTGCGGCGCATGAGGGAAACGGTGAAAGATATGGATTTTATTATCGCAACAGAGAAGCCTGAAAACGTCCGGAATCAGCTTCTCGAATTGGAAGGAATCGAGGAAGTCATTGCGAGCGGGGATACGAAGGTTTCCCTTGTCATGGTATTTGGGTATGATGTGGCCGTTGACTTCAGGCTTGTCCAGCCAGCCGAGTTCGCTACCGCGCTCCACCATTTTACCGGATCAAAGGACCATAACGTCCGAATGCGGCAGCTCGCCAAGGAGAAAGGCGAAAAGATCAGCGAGTATGGTGTTGAGGTACAGGAGACCGGAGAAATTCTCACCTTTGAAAGTGAGGAAGCGTTTTTCAGCCATTTCGGACTTCCATTCATTCCGCCGGAAATCAGAGAGTCAGGTGAAGAAGTCGACGCTTACCTGGAAGCTGATATCAGGCTTGTCGAAGTTGGCGATATTAAAGGGGATCTCCATATGCATACGACCTGGAGTGACGGCGCCTATTCGATTGAAGAAATGGTGGAAGCAGCCCGGAAGAGGGGGTATGAATATATTTGCATCACCGATCATTCCCAATATTTGCGGGTGGCAAATGGCCTGACACCGGAAAGGCTCAGGGCACAGCGCAAAGAAATCGACCGCCTTAATGAAAAATATAATGACATTTTAATTCTGTCAGGCACCGAAATGGATATCCTGCCGAATGCCGAACTTGATTTCGATGAACATATGATGGGGGAACTTGATCTTGTGATTGCTTCAATTCATTCAAGCTTTTCACAGGATCGGAAAACGATCATGAAGCGTTTAAAACAGGCAGTCAAAAACAATCACGTTGATATTATCGCTCATCCGACCGGGCGCTTGATCGGCAGGCGGGAAGGATACGATGTGGACCTTGACATGCTTATTGAACTTGCTGCCGAAACGGATACGGCACTTGAGCTGAACGCAAACCCGCATCGGCTCGATCTTTCAGCAGAGTGGCTCAGAAAAGCGCAGGATGCTGGAGTTAAGCTTTCCATTAACACGGATGCCCACCAAATCGATACATTCGACCATATGAAAATCGGCGCAGCTGCAGCCAGAAAAGGCTGGGTGAAAAAAGAGACCGTCATAAATACATGGGATATCGCTGACCTTACCGCCTTTTTAAAAAGGAATGACAATTCGTAAGGACAGCGCATAAGGAAGGTGAAACAGATGAAACATGCACTTCATACTCTCGAATTTGACAAGGTAAAAGAAAGGCTGAGATCGCACGCAGCTTCTTCACTCGGAAAAGACAAAGCTGACAGACTGGAGCCTTCAGCTGACCGGGAGGAAGTTGCTTACTGGCAGGATGAAACGGATGAGGCCGTGCATGTTCTTAGGGTTAAAGGGAATGTGCCGCTTGGCGGTGTGTTTGATATCAGGCCGCAGGTTAAGCGGGCCCAGATCGGCGGCATGCTGAATCCGAAAGAATTGCTGGATATCTCAAGCACGCTGTATGGCGCGAAAAATATGAAGCGATTCATCGAGAATCTGCTTGAGGAAGAAGAAGTGGAGTTGCCGATCCTTAACCGGCATGCAGAAGAGATTGTCACGCTTACAAACCTTGAACGGCGAATCAATCAAAGTATTGATGACAGCGGCCGTGTGATGGACAGTGCCAGCGAAAAACTGCGCGGTATCCGGAATGACCTCAGAACGACGGAAGCCCGGATCAGGGAGAAACTTGAAAACTTGACACGGAGTTCTTCTACACAAAAAATGCTTTCTGATGCCATAGTCACCATCCGCAACGACCGTTTTGTCGTACCGGTGAAACAGGAGTACCGTGGATCCTTCGGCGGCATGGTCCATGACCAGTCTTCTTCGGGGGCAACCCTCTTCATTGAGCCGCAGGCTGTTGTTGAAGCGAATAATAAGCTTCAAGAGGCCAAAATGCGCGAAAAGCATGAGGTTGACCGTATCCTCGCGGAATTATCGGCATTTGTTGCTGAAGATGCCGACATACTGCTTCAGCTTGTCGGAGTGCTTGCCGACCTGGATTTCATGTTCGCTAAAGGGATGTACAGCCAGGCCATCAAAGGCTCGAAGCCAGCCATTAATGATGAAGGCTATATGAAACTTAACCGGGCACGCCATCCGCTTATCCCGCTTGATGAAGTGGTCGCAAGTGATGTTGAACTGGGCGGTGACTTCAGTTCCATCGTCATTACCGGACCAAATACAGGCGGAAAAACTGTTACGCTCAAAACAATCGGCCTGATTGCATTGATGGCTCAGGCGGGATTGCAGGTGCCGGCCCATGACGGATCGGCCGTTACCGTTTTTGAGAAGGTGTTCGCCGACATCGGTGATGAACAGTCGATCGAACAAAGCCTCAGTACCTTTTCTTCACATATGACGAATATCGTGGAGATTTTAAAGCATGTCGATCATAAGAGCCTTGTTCTGTTTGATGAGCTTGGAGCTGGAACCGATCCTCAGGAAGGTGCGGCGCTCGCGATCGCCATTCTGGATGAAGTATACAGCAGGGGGGCAAGGGTCGTTGCGACCACCCACTATCCTGAACTGAAAGCATACGGTTATAACCGTAAAGGGGCCATTAATGCAAGTGTGGAATTTGATATAGAGACACTCAGTCCAACGTATCGCCTTTTGATTGGCATACCTGGCAAAAGCAATGCATTTGAAATCTCAAAAAGGCTTGGACTGGACACTTCCATCATTGAAAATGCCAGAGGGTATATCGGCACTGAAACGAACAAAGTGGAGAACATGATCGCATCGCTCGAACAAAGCCGCAAGAGTGCAGAGCGGGAAAGAGACGAGGCCGTGCGTCTCCGCGAAGAGGCTGCGGCAATCCATCAAGAGCTGGAAGAAAAACTGGCGGCTTTCACCGAGCAGCGGGAAGCGATGATGAAGGATGCCGAGAAAAAAGCGAACGAAGCGGTCAATCTGGCTAAAGAGCAAGCAGAGGAAATTATCACTGACATCAGGCAGATGCAAAAACGCCAGAATAACGCGGTCAAGGAGCATGAGCTGATAGATGCGCGCAAAAAACTGGAAGATGCAGCACCTGAGCTTGCCAAAAAGCGTCCTTCACCGGGCAAAGTGCATAAGGCCGGCCAGCAAGAACTTCTTCCGGGAGATGAAGTGAATGTCATCAGTCTCGGCCGGCAGGGGCATATCGTTGAACAATCGGGTGACAATGAATTCACCGTACAGCTTGGGATTATGAAGATGAAAGTGAAGAGGAAAGACCTGGAATACATTAACAGGCCCCAGCCGGTAGAAACGAAGCCCATGGCGACTGTAAAAGGGAGCACTGGACATGTGAAACCGGAGCTGGATTTACGGGGTGAACGGTTTGAAGATGCACTGCTCAAAGTTGAAAAGTATTTGGACGATGCGCTCCTGGCCGGCTATCCGTCTGTTACAATTATCCATGGTAAAGGGACTGGTGCACTGCGCAAGGGCGTGCAGGAATGGGCCAGAAAACAGCGGGCGATTAAAAATATCCGATCTGGCGGCATGAACGAAGGCGGCGGCGGAGTAACAGTCCTCGAACTGAAATAAGGAATGTGATTACTGCTAAAAGTAATGGCTCTGTTCAATCACAAAGTTGAGTAATTAACGTTGTTGGAGCGGAAGGCAATATTCAGGAGGGTCCCGAAGGAGTGAAACGGCGTGAACGGCGCCGCGGGGATAACAAGTGCCTCATGCCAAATCCAAGAACGTTTTATAGCAGAGCCAAAAGAAAAAAAGCAGTGATTCCGGTATAAGGTTAGGGCATTCAAAATATTCTGCTGATCTCACAGCAAGTGTGCGGAAGCAGTGATACTAAAAGAGAGGCACATGCAAATGGATAATTTTTGGGGAAACGTATACGTCGAGACAGCGGCCCATTACAGTGTGGTCGTCCTGTCTGTTGTTGTGTTCATGACGATATTTGAACTTGTGACCAAATATCAGAATTGGGATGAAATCAAACGGGGGAATCTATCAGTTGCTATGGCCACCGGTGGAAAAATCTTCGGCCTGGCTAACATTTTCCGTTATTCCATTGCCCATAACGACTCACTAATCACGATGATGGTCTGGGGAGCATTCGGATTCTTACTGTTGCTGAGCGGATACTTTATATTTGAGTTTTTGACGCCAAAGTTTAAAATTGATGATGAAATTGAAAATGATAACCGCGCCGTCGGTTTTATCGCTATGGTGATATCAGTCGGCCTATCTTACGTCATCGGTTCAGGGATTGGCTGATAACTGCATGTAAGGAGACGGGAAAATGGAAACACTGGCAAAAGTCCTATTAGTCCTCTGCGGGATTTTTATCATTTGGGGCATCGTTTATTTACTATTCTAAAAAAGAACTATCTTAAAGAAGGCTGTCCATGTCACGGACAGCCTATTTCTGTTGGATGAAATTAAAGAGCTTATCCAGTGCCCCCGACATTTTACGCCTTTTTAATTTGGATTATTTAAAATATTTTAACTAATAGGCGAGTTTCCGGTATAATAAATTTATATTATAAAGGAGGGTGATGAAATGGAACAATTGTCCCAGAACCCATGGCTTAAACACTATCCAGAACAAATCGGGGAAAAACTTGACTATCCTGATAAACCAGTAGGCCAGTTCTTGAAGGAAGCGGACGAAGAGATGCCGGAAAAGAAAGCGCTTCACTTTTTGGGGAAGGAAATGACCTACAAAGAAGTGTACGAACAGGCTGTCAGGTTTGCTAATTATCTTCAAACACTCGGCATCCAAAAAGGTGACAGGGTTTCCATCATGCTGCCCAACAGTCCACAGGGAGTGATCAGTTATTATGGAATTCTGCTGGCCGGTGGAATCGTCGTCCAGACAAATCCGATGTATATGGAACGCGAATTGGAGTACCAGCTGAATGATTCAGGTGCAAAAGCTATTGTATGCCTGGATTTGCTGTATCCGAAAGTAAGCGCCGTCAGAGATAAGACGCCAGTCGAGCATGTTATCGTGACAGGAGTCAAGGACTATCTTCCATTTCCGAAGAATGTGATTTACCCCTTCATCCAAAAGAAGGAGCATAACATTGTCGTGAAAGTGGAAAGCGGCCCGAATACTCATTTGTTCACGGATGTGATTCGCTTTGGTGCATTCAAAGAATTGGATGTTCAGATCAACCCTGAGGAAGACCTGGCCCTCCTCCAGTATACGGGAGGCACCACCGGCAGCCCGAAAGGAGTCATGCTCACGCATAAAAACCTCGTTTCCAATACGGCAATGAGTATGACGTGGATGTATAATTTGAAAAAAGGGGAAGAACGGATCCTGGCAATTCTCCCGTTTTTCCATGTATTCGGGCTTACAGTCGTCTTAAACCTATCCGTCATGTTCCGCGCCAAAATGATTATCTTGCCGAAGTTCGATGCAGAAGATACACTTAAAACGATACAGAAACAAAAACCAACGATTTTTCCGGGAGCTCCGACCATTTATATCGCACTTCTTAATCATCCGAAAATCAAGAATTATGATCTGTCTTCCATCGATTCCTGCATAAGCGGATCTGCTCCGCTACCGGTGGAAGTCCAGGAGAAATTCGAGGCTGTTACCGGCGGAAAACTTGTAGAAGGTTATGGCCTGACTGAAGCATCACCTGTCACCCACTCCAATTTCCTCTGGGAAAAAAGGGTTAAAGGGAGTATCGGGGTGCCGTGGCCGGACACTGATGCAATGATCGTTTCACCAGAAACAGGTGAACGGGCAAAGCCTGGGGAGATAGGAGAACTGGCAGTGAAAGGCCCGCAAGTCATGAAAGGATATTGGAACAGACCGGAAGAAACGGCGGCAACCTTCCTCAATGGCGAGTGGCTGTTAACTGGTGATCTCGGCTATATGGATGATGATGGGTATTTTTATATCGTGGACCGGAAAAAAGACATGATCATAGCAGGCGGCTTCAATATCTATCCGCGTGAGATCGAAGAAGTCCTATATGAACATGAAGCGATCCAGGAAGCAGTGGTGGCAGGAATTCCAGATCCATACCGCGGCGAAACGGTGAAAGCTTACATTGTTGTAAAGGAAGGGCTCTCTTTGACAGAACAGGAAGTCAATGATTACTGCCGAAAACACCTTGCCGCATATAAAGTGCCGCGCCTGATCGAATTCAGGGAAGAACTGCCGAAGACAGCTGTCGGTAAAATTTTGCGCAGGCAGCTCGTCGAGGAAGAAAAAGAAAAAATCACGGAGGCCCAGTAAATCCGGAGGAGCCAAATGCCACGGCTCTTCTTTTTGAGTCTCTTTCTTTGCGGTTCTATATTGACAGTAAATTTAGAATAATATAGAATGAAGTTATGAATGAACCATCATTCATTTTTCTAGAGAGGGAGACGGGGGCTGTGAAACAAAATAAACCAAAGTATAAAAAAATCATTGAGGCTGCTGTCGATGTCATTGCGGAAAATGGGTACCATCAAGCCCAGGTATCACGGATTGCAAAACAGGCTGGTGTAGCAGACGGCACAATCTATCTCTATTTTAAAAACAAAGAAGACATCCTCATTTCACTTTTTCAGGTGAAAATGGGAGTCCTTGTTGAGGAAGTCCAAAAAGCCATTGCAGGAAAAACGGATGCTGAAGCGAAGTTATTAGCGTTGACAAGCATGCACTTCAGTCTTTTGTCAGAGGATGTGAACCTGGCCGTCGTCACACAGCTCGAACTCAGACAGTCATCTAAATCCCTTCGTCTCAAGATTAACGAAGTGTTAAAAGACTATTTGCAGGTTATTGATTCAATCCTTGAAGAAGGGATTGCCGCGGGTGCTTTCGATCCCGAGCTCGATATAAGGCTCGCAAGGCAGATGATATTCGGAACACTTGACGAAACGGCAACCAACTGGGTCATGAATGATCATAAATATAATCTGGCGGCGCTAGCTGCTCCTGTTCACCGGCTGTTAGTGAATGGGCTCAGCAATCAATCATAAAAAACATTGCTGTTTTAATTCTCACAGGGGAAGAGGTGTGTTGATGGAATATCTTTCTTGGTCTGTAAGAGAGCGCATTGCTGTTGTTACGTTAAACCGCCCGCCTGCTAATGCGCTGGCATCCGGCCTTCTGGACGAACTGTCGCAAATGCTGGATCAAGTGGAGGGTGACAGGGAAGTGAAGGTCATTCTCATTCACGGGGAAGGCCGTTTCTTTTCAGCCGGGGCCGATATTAAGGAATTTACTAAAATTGAAAGCGATTCCGATTTTCGGAATCTTTCAACAAACGGCCAAAAACTGTTCGACAGGATGGAAAATTTCAAAAAGCCGATTATTGCCGCAATCCACGGAGCGGCACTTGGCGGAGGGCTTGAACTTGCGATGGCCTGCCATATCCGCCTTGTGACCGAAACAGCCAAGCTTGGGCTCCCTGAATTGACACTCGGTTTGATTCCTGGGTATGCGGGAACGCAGCGTCTTCCGCGATACATAGGCAGGCCGAGGGCAATTGAGATGATGTTGACAGGAGAGCCAATTACCGGTACTGATGCGGTCCTGCTGGGTCTTGCCAATCATGCTTATACTGATGAGAAACTGATGGATGAAGCATTTGCCCTCGCCGGCAAGATCGCTTCAAAAAGTGCCGTTTCCGTTTCTTATGCGCTGGAGCTGTCGAATTATGCTGTCGATTCCCGGTTTGAAAAGGGAGTCGAAAAAGAAGCGGAACTGTTTGGCCGCGTCTTTCAATCTAGCGATGCTAGTGAAGGGATACAGGCTTTCGTTGAAAAAAGGAAGCCGGATTTTAAAGATGAATAACCTGCTGCCGATCCAGTCAGTATTCAGGTCAATTTATTAGGGAGGGGACTGCTAATGAATATTTATGTGATTATGAAAAGAACATTCGACACAGAAGAAAAAATCTCGATCGATAACGGCCGAATTGCTGAGGAGGGTGCTGAATTCATCATTAACCCTTATGATGAATATGCAATTGAAGAAGCTATTCAAATCCGTGACAACAACAGCGGTGAAGTGACGGTTGTGACTGTCGGCGGTGAAGAAGCGGAAAAGGAACTGCGCACAGCGCTGGCAATGGGCTGTGACAAAGCCGTACTGATCAATACCGAAGAAGATGTCGAGGAAGGCGACCAGTTTACGACTGCCCGAATCCTGGAACAATTTTTCTCTGATAAAGAATATGATCTGATCCTGGGGGGCAACGTTGCCATCGATTCAGGATCCGGCCAGGTTGGCCCTCGTCTTGCTGAACGCTTGAACATACCATACGTCACCACTATCACTAAGATTGAGGTCGACGGTGAAAATGTGAAAATCGAGCGGGATGTTGAAGGGGATACCGAAATGATTGAAACGTCTTTGCCGCTGCTCGTAACAGCCCAGCAAGGATTGAATGAACCCCGCTACCCATCTCTTCCGGGCATCATGAAAGCGAAGAAAAAACCGTTGGAAGAACTGGAAATAGACGATCTTGATCTTGATGAAGACGATGTCGAACCTAAAACAAAGACAATCGAAATTTTCCTTCCTCCAGAAAAAGAAGCAGGCAAAGTGCTGGAAGGTGAATTGGAAGATCAGGTGAAAGAACTGGTTTCATTACTTCGCAACGAAGCAAAAGTAATTTAACGGGGGGATATCCACATGTCAAGAAAAGTATTAGTAGTAGGAGAAATGCGCGATAATGCACTTCGAAATGTATCGTTCGAAGCAGTTGGAGCAGGTAAAACGATAGCAGAAGGCGGCGAAGTTGTGGCCGTTCTGCTCGGCAAATCCATCAATGATGAACTTGCTCAGGAAATGATCCAGTATGGTGCGGACCGTGCCATCAAAGTTGAAAGTGATAAATTGGAAAACTATACGCCAGACGGCTACGGCCAGGCATTGATGCAGGTAATTGAGCAGGAAAATCCTGAAGGCATTGTGATGGGCCACACATCAGTCGGAAAAGATCTTTCCCCGAAAGTGGCCAGCAAGCTTGGTTCCGGATTGATTTCTGATACGACTGGAATTGAAGAAGCAGGCGGAAACATCGTGTTCACCCGGCCGATTTATTCTGGAAAAGCATTTGAGAAGAAAATTGTCTCTGACGGCATCTTCTTTGCGACCATCCGTCCGAATAATATCGAAGCACCTGAAAAGGACGAATCCCGTTCAGGTGATGTCACGTCAGTAGATGCGAATATCAAAGACTTGCGTACAATCGTCAAAGAGGTGCTCCGCAAAGCAACAGACGGTGTGGACCTTTCCGAAGCGAAAGTTGTCATTGCAGGCGGACGCGGTGTGAAAAGTGCAGACGGTTTCGAGCCGCTGAATGAACTTGCCGAAGTGCTTGGCGGCGCAGTAGGCGCTTCCCGCGGTGCATGTGATGCCGATTACTGTGACTATTCACTTCAAATCGGCCAGACCGGTAAAGTCGTCACACCTGACCTTTACATCGCAGCGGGAATTTCAGGGGCAATCCAGCACCTTGCCGGCATGTCGAACTCAAAAGTCATCGTAGCCATCAATAAAGACCCTGAAGCCAACATTTTCAATGTGGCTGATTATGGGATTGTTGGAGACCTGTTTGAAGTCGTGCCGCTGCTGACCGAAGAGTTCAAAAAGCTCAAGGTAAACGCATAACCCGACATTCCACCTAATTGGGTTCGGTTTTGAGTGCAAAATAATAAAACGTACAATTAACAGTCCATTTCATAATTGAATTGGACTGTTAATTTTTTTGATGTGACAGGGGAGTGGTGTTTTCTGTCTATAAATGGTGGGAGAGTGTGAATATAGGCACTGAAGGGCGTCTCCTATGCCTGTAAGTGGGGGAAAAGCGTGAATATAAGCACGAAGGGAGGCTCTTGTGCCTGTAATTAGAGGAAGAGCGTGAGTATAGGCACGGAAGGATGTCTCCCGTGCCTGTAATTGGAGGAAGAGCGAGAATATAAGCACGGAAGAGAGTCGCTCATGCCTATAAGTAGAGGAAGGGCGTGAGTATAGGCACGGAAGGATGTCTCCCGTGCCTGTAACTGTAGGGAAAGCGAGAATATAAGCACGGAAGGGAGTCTCACATGCCTATAAGTAGAGGAAGAGCGTGAGTATAGGCACGGAAGGATGTCTCCCGTGCCTGTAATTGGAGGAAGAGCGAGAATATAAGCACGGAAGAGAGTCGCTCATGCCTATAAGTAGAGGAAGGGCGTGAGTATAGGCACGGAAGGATGTCTCCCGTGCCTGTAATTGGGGGTAGAGCGAGAATATAAGCACGGAAGGATGTCTCCCGTGCCTGTAACTGGAGGAAGAGCGAGAATATAAGCACGGAAGAGAGTCTCTCATGCCTATAAGTAGAGGAAGCGTGTGAATAAAGGCACTGAACCAACATTCAGTGCCTATAACTGAAGGGAGAGCATGAAATAAAGGCACTGAACTACGATCCAGCTGCCTGTTACCTTGAACAGCACTGCAGTCCCCTGTCGCTTTCACGTTTGATTGATACTGCGTATAGTATGGCATTGTGCCGTTTGATGTGTAATTTCCAATCAAAAGGGTACGTTATATGTGAAAACAAAAATATGGCGTGCACTATTTTTGAATGGTATACTTTGATGGAAATGAGTTGTTAGAGGAGGATTTGTGAATGGCAATTGTAAATGTGACAGACCAGACTTTTTCAAACGAAACGACAGATGGTGTAGTACTCGTTGACTTTTGGGCACCATGGTGCGGACCTTGTAAGATGATTGCGCCTGTACTGGAAGAAATCGACTCAGAGATGGGCGACAACTTAAAAATCGCCAAACTGAACGTTGATGAAAATCAGGAAACTGCAGGACGCTTTGGTGTTATGAGCATCCCTACACTTCTCGTCTTCAAAAATGGTGAAGTGGTAGATCAGATCATCGGCTTCCAGCCAAAAGAAGCACTTACCCAAACCCTGCAAAAACACATGTAATTCATAAGCAAACAAAGGATCCGGAGGATAATCTCCGGGTCCTTTTTATTTTGGGAACAGGCATCCACGCTCTTATTCATCTGTTAGGATGCCAGGTATTGAGTAAGACCACCAGTGCTTCCAATAAAGATTTGCAGCGGATCGTCAGCACCGTTTTATTTTGGTTGATTTGTTTGGGATCAATATAAACAATGCAATCAGCGGCACGCGCACAGGAATAACGATCAGATATGGGCGCCGCAGCGAGATGAGCGTAGCGAGCTTGACACCCTTCCCGTGGAAGGGAAGTTGATATTACTGTACACGGGAGAGGCAATCAAAATAATCTGCTGAAGGTCTAATAAGGAGGGCATAGCAGATGTTGCAGGGGGAAGACGGTAAGGAAATCCATATCAGATCAGCCCTATATAAATAGACAAATGTGTTCACAAATTGTTCATTGACAATGATAATCGTTATCGGTAAAATGACAATTGTACTTATAAATGAAAAGCATTATCAATTACATCAATGGAAGGGGAAAGCATTCATGAAGAAGCAAACAATAACATTAATAGCAGGTGCATTACTGGCCGGAGGTGTTCTCGCCGGCTGCGGAAATCAAGAGGCAGAAGAACCGAAAGAAGAGCCGAAACAGGAAGAGCAGGCAGCTGAAGAAAATCAGGCTGAGCAAAACAGCGAAGGTAAAGAAAATGATGCCGAGCAAAATGCGGCCGATACAAATACAGAAGCTGAGGTAAACGCATACCAGGCCATGATGGAATCTCTCAGTGCCGCAAAAGAAGGCAACGAAGTGGAATGGGACAAAGTGAAAAGTGAGTATCAAAATAATTTGCAGGAAGCAGTGACTGCTGTGAACGGTGAATTTGACCAGGCGATCCAGGCGGCAATCAGTGCCGGACAAAGCGGTGAACTTGATGCAAATGTGGCAAGGCAAATTATTGATAAGACGACTCAATCATATTTCTATCAGAAGCATAAAGGACTCCATTCCGATACTGCATCAGCAATTGAGGCAGGCAATACTGAAGCTGCCAGCAAAATTTTTGAAGACCTGAATCTATTAATTGATGAAGTGATTATTCCGACTGCTGAAAAGAGGGATAGTTACTATGAATTATCCGGTGAAGACAGTATCGTTGAAAATATCAATAGCGGCTTAAAGGCACAGACAGAAGCACTTGATGCCGGAAACGCTGACGATTTCGGAGTATATAAGCAAATCACTGATAAATCCATTTACAGAAGCTACTATCTTGCAGCTCAATCTTATGCCGAGAAAGTTGAAAAGGCTGTACAAGAAGGAAATGCAGATGAAACAGAATTAAAGATCATGCAGGCAGAAGGCTGGGGATTCCTCCAGGCAATCAAAGGTTCACTTGCAGGCGGGGATGAAGAAGCGGCAAACAAACTGAATGACTTGTTCAGCCTTGATAAGACAGAACCATCCGCTATAAAGTCTGAAGAAGTGTCACAGTTGTTTACCGATGCTTTTGCCGGAAAGATTACCAGTTACCATGAAAAAGTTCCGGCAGCCCTTGAGGAAGGAGAAGTGGCTGAAGCAAGGACTGAAGCTATGGAAGCGAATGTATTCCTGAAGGCGATTGAAATGGACCTGGCAGACAAGCTTGGTGAAGAGCAGGCTGAATCTCTGCTGGATAAGGCGCAAAAATGGTATGAAGCAGTAGCTGCGGAAAACGCTGAAGAAGCTTCGAAGTTAAGTGAAGAAATTACCTCCTCTGTTAAAGAGGTTGCATCTAAATAATCAGAAGGCCGCCTGCCAGGCGGCTTTCTTCCTGTGCAGCATTTGTGTTTCATCTCACCATGCAGAGATGGCAAAAAGGCCTGTCCATCTTATCTGTGATAAAATATGGACTAGCCAGCGGGGTTCGGATATTCTGTTTCTGTTTGTTCATCTCCCTGGAGCTTTTATGACAGCAATAATAATTGTCCAACTATATCAATGAGGTGCGGTTTATGAAAATACTTGTTACAGGCGGAGCGGGCTTCATCGGTAGCCGGCTGGCTAAACAATTGATAGGCAAAGGCCATGACATATTGATTATGGATAACTTACATCCATACTATGATCCTGTCCGGAAAAGGGCGCAGCTGGCTGATGTCAAGGAAGCAGGGGACTTTTTGTTTAAGGATGAAAACCTGCTGAATGAAGATGCGGCTTTAACCATATTTAAAGAATACCAACCTGAAGCAGTCGTACATCTTGCTGCGATACCCGGCGTGCCGGTTTCCCTTGAGAAACCTCATGAATATATCGATTATGATATCAAAGCAACGGTAAATGCTTTGAAGGCTGCGGGTGAGTCAGGTGCCCGGCACTTTATTTTTGCCTCCTCTTCATCCGTTTATGGGGAACAATCCGGCATGCCCCTTCATGAAGGACA
Source organism: Bacillus marinisedimentorum (assembly GCF_001644195.2). Lineage (NCBI taxonomy): Bacteria > Bacillati > Bacillota > Bacilli > Caryophanales > Bacillaceae > Bacillus > Bacillus marinisedimentorum. The sequence goes on from NZ_LWBL02000069.1 coordinate 15,319, forward strand.
GGCATGGGGGAACCCTGTCTCCCCTTATGCTGCAGCAAAATTCGGCGCTGAAGCGTTTTGCCGTGCATACCAGTCGATTTATCAGTTCGATTTAAGCATCCTTCGCTTCTTCACCGTGTACGGCCCGTGGGGACGGCCGGATATGGCCATTCCGATTTTTCTTGACAGGCTGCTGTCAGGAAGAAAGATTACATTGAATGGAATGGGAATCGCAAGGGACTTCACCTATATTGATGATATTATTTCAGGAATTGAACAGGCACTTGCGTATCCGTTCCGTAATGAAACTTTCAATCTGGGTGCAGGGAAACCTGAAAAAATGGAAACCCTGCTTGCTATGCTTAATAAACATTTCCCGGAAATGGATGTCGAGCAAAGGCCGTTCCGGAAAGGCGATGTTACCGAAACGTGGGCAAATATATCGAAGGCAGGGAAGATGCTCGGGTATAAGCCCAAAATTACACTTGAAGAAGGGCTTGAACGCACCATTGCGTGGTATAAAGAGCATACCCATGGGAAATCGTATAATTCTTGTTAGTGTCGGAATCATTCTGACAGTCACTTTTGCCGGCCTTTCGTTACGCTTTTTTGATTTCCATTCCCTTCTTAGGGCCGGGAAACTTTTCCTGGGGAATCCGCTGTCGGTTGCAGCGGTTTTTGCCGCGTATACAGGTGCCTTTTTACTGCGGGCATGGGCCCATTATTTATATATCGGACGCCGTGCATCATATACTGTCCTCCTGCAAGGGATTGGCTACAGCCTGTTTATAAATCATTTGGTCCCCGTTAAAGTCGGTGATGCGGCCAGGGTTGGATACATCATGAAGAAAGGGGGCTTGAAAGGTGATGATGCCCTCCATTCAGTGGCTGTCCTGAGGGGGCTTGATATGGCGGTGCTCATTTTCTTTGCCGGTGCGGGATTGGTTGTTTTTCAGCAGGGAATTCGATTCACTTCTTTTTTTCTTGCGGCTGGAGGCGTTGCTTTCATCTTAATTGCAGCAGCTGTCCTTCTTTCGGTCAGAAATGGAAAGATTAAGCGATTGGCTGCAAAGCAGGTGCAGCTGCTCAAGGAAGGTATGAGAGGGATAAAAGGTGCAGCTGCGGTATCGATGATTGCATTGAGCTGGATTTTGGAAGCTGCCGTCATTTTCGAAATTGCCCGTACCGGGTGGGAGGGCCTCTCGTTTGGAGAATCGGTTTTCGCAAACAGCCTTACTGTCGGAGGACAGGTTTTCCAGATTGCGCCCGGCGGTCTCGCGACATATGAAAGTATGATGACCTTCGCTCTTGCAATCACAGGGGTTCCTGCATCATTTGGGTATCAGGCTGCAATTTTATCACATTTATTCAAGTTTGCTTTTTCATATCTAACCGGGTTTCTGCTGCTTCTTACGGCTCCGGTTGCGGTAATCGATTTGAAACAATGGACTGACAAGAGGAGAGGAAACAGATGAAACAGGCTTCACGTTTTGAAAAAACAGCAGCACGCGCCTGGAATTTACTGAATGAAGGTAAGCCGTTCACACCGATATTTACGGTCGGCACGCTGCTGTTATTTACGATCGGCAATTGGGGGGAGCCGGGATTCTGGCTGACGCTGTTAAGCAGCCTGATTCTTGTTTTGCCCCTGTTTATTTTATATTTCCACTACGACTTCCCGCTGTTTTTGCGAAACTACTTATGGATCCCGGTTATTGCCTTTCTGGTGATCTGGGATGCAGCGCCGCTCGGTTTATGGTTTACTGCGGCAGCCCTGTATTTTTTCTTTACCGTCTTTTTCTGGGGTACCCTTTATTATCATTTGCGCATCGGGACAAGCTGGCTGAACTTTACACGGTTCTGGAAGCTCGTTTTGAAAAACAGTGATTCCACAAGCGGCAATGCGCAGGAACAGCTGCCGAAAGTCTTGCTGCTGCTTGCCTTCTGGGATGCCCATTTGTCCCATTTTGCTGCCGGTGCAGGGTTCGGTGCCTTGAATTGGCCTGTGATCCTGGCTTTTTGGGGAGGGGTGTTTCTGTTTGCGTGGATTCTGCATACATACCTCTTTGACTGGAAACCGGAACCGATCACAACCTATACAAACAATATGCCTGAACGGAAACAGGCTGTGAACGAAAAGGTGATTGTGATTGTCATTGACGGGATGCGGAAGGAAAGGTTCGAAGAGGCTGATACACCGTTCCTGGATAAAATCAGGCGTACAGGAACGGAATATACGATGATGGAAACCGTATATCCAGCACGGACGGTTGTCTGCTTCTCGTCCATGTTCACCGGTACTTATCCTTTTGAACACGGGATTACTTCAAACATGGTCTGGAAGCTTGGCATTAAAACGGAGAGCGTGTTTGATTCGCTGAGAAAATCCGGCAAAAAAGGCCGATTGCTCGGAATCGCCCACTTGGTTGATGCGATGGGCAGTGACGTGGATACCGTAACAGCTGTCATGAATAACGATGAAGCAGATACGAATATTATGGAGCGCGCGAAGAAAATCGTTGATGCGGAAGATCCCGACCTTTTTGCAGTCCAGTTGATCGGAACCGATCAAACAGGCCACAGCCGCGGTGTTTTATATGATGAATATTTGCAGAAGATTCATGAAGCGGACCGGCTTGTTGAGGATTTTGTCGGCTGGCTTGATAAAAACGGGAAAATGGAGAACACTACGCTGATGATTTGCGCCGATCATGGCCAGGCTGACGGTATTGGCGGGCACGGTCACCTGGATGAGGGTGAACGGTATGTTCCGTTTTTCATGTGGGGGCCGGCAATCGAAGCTGGAAAGAAAGTGGAGGATAAACACAGCCTCGTTTCGATGGCGCCCACCATTTCCTATTTGCTCGGTGTTCCGTATCCCGACCACAGCCGCGGGCCGGTTTTATCGGATGCCTTTCAGGCATCTGTGAAGAAGGAGGCAACAGGATGAACCAGGAAGTTATCGTATTTTTACCAGCTTATAATGAAGAAGAGACCATAGAAAAAGTGATAAAAAAGGTTCCGCGCCATTTCCATAATCATGTGGAGGTTAAAGTGATGGTTGTGAATGACGGATCCACAGACGGAACGGTAAGGGCTGCAAAAGAAGCGGGCGCCGATATCATTGTTGACCATCATGGAAACAAAGGCCTTGGTGCCGCTGTCAGGACAGGTTTAAAGGAAGCATACAGGCGGGGGGCGGATATCGCCGTCATGATTGATGCTGATGATGAATACCCGGCAAGGCAGATCCCGGACCTCCTTGCACCGATTTTTGCAGGAAATGCAGATTACACGATGGGTTCACGGTTCAAAGGCACAATCAAAGGCATGAAACTTCACCGCCGTCTCGGAAACTACGTCTTCACACTGCTGCAAAGCATCTTGCTGCGGCGCTGGATTTATGACGGACAGTCGGGAATGAGGGCATTCACGCGCCAGGTGATGGAGCATGCGGAGATCATCCATGACTATAATTACGCACAGGTGCTTACATTGAACATCGTTCGCAAGGGGTTCAGGGTTAAAGAAGTGCCTATCCACTATAAAGCACGGACAACAGGGGACTCTTTCATCACATTTTCCGGGTACCTCGGTTCTGTCCTGCCGGCGATCATGAAGGAAATGAGCCGTCCGGTCAAAAGGATTCAAGTTGAGGAAGACGCACATAAGATTTCTCTCAGCGGTAACCCCGATCGCGATAATACAGCAGTGAATTCATAACTCTTTTGATTGAAGGAATAATAAAAAAGAAATTTCTGTTTTGAAATTGTGAACATTCTATCACATATATGTTGTACACATTGACTTTTCCATTGATAATCATTATCATTATCAGTGTAGGAGGACGGAAGCAGATGAAGAGCAGATTATTCGCAGTATTGATAATGATTCTCACACTTACCGCCAGCCCGCTGCAGGCACTCGCATACTCATACGGCGATCCGGGTGAGGAACCGCTTGCCGAAGCATACAAGGAACTTGAAAAATATGCGGAGCAAGGCGATTGGGATGAGGCAAGAAAAGTATATGAGAGCTACCAAAAAGAATTCGATTTGTATTTCACAAAAACGAAGCCCTTTATCGAACAGGCACTTGAAGAACAGAATAAAGAGCTGCTCCTCGAAAGTTACCAGGCTGCATTACGGTTAAACATTGAAAGGAGACTGCACTTCGCCCAGGATAATTTTGAAAACTATGGAGAAGCGAAGCTGCTCCTCGCCAAGGCGAGAGGCACCTTTAACGTCCTTGAACCGCTAGTTATCGAAAGAGAAGGCCAGGAGGCGGCAGATGCAGTTTATGAGCATTTTGACAATGCACTTTCAGCTCTAGGCAATCCGGGGTTATTCGGCATTGGAAATCAAGACAGTGATGAGGATGAATTCACAAGGGAGACGGAAGCGGTGTTAGAAACACTTGCACCGATTTTTCCGCTTCCTGTAGAAGATGATGATGAAAGTCATTTAACGGAAGAAAATCTTGATTTAAATGAAGAACAAGCTGGAAGTTCATCATTCTGGCTATGGTTCACAGTCGGCCTTGCAGTCGTATTCGTTGCAATCGTCCTGATAGGCCGGCGCAAGCGCAACTAAACATCCGAGATTAAGGTAAGGGGGAACTGCCGTATGGATTTCCAGGCATTTTTGATCACACTCCGTGAAGCACTTGAAGCCATTTTGATTGTAGGATTGATCCTTTCCTATTTGACCCGTTTGAATGCTGAAAAGTATCATAAATGGGTATATGCAGGCACCGCCATGGCATTGGTCAGCAGTTTTGTTATCGCACTTCTTTTCCAGGTTGTGTTCACTGGGTTTGCAAGCTTCGGGTCTGAAGTTTACCTGAAGGTGGGGATCATGTTTGCATCCGTGTTCCTTTTGACACACATGCTGTCCTGGATGAAAAAAGAGTCCAAAGATGTTAACGGAAGCATGCAGAAGAAAATTAACGCTGCGCTGACAGCCGGTAGTGTTACAACACTCGTTGTACATACTTATCTTGTTGTGCTGCGGGAAGGCGTTGAAACGGTCTTTTTCTTCGCAGCAATCAGCGGCGGAGATATCAATGAAGTCCTTACAAGCTACGGAGCGCTGAGCGGCCTGCTCCTTGCCGGTATGATCGGGTATTTGTTCTTCAGCGGTACGATGAAAATATCGCTTAAGGCGTTTTTCAACGTAACAGGCGTTCTGATTATGTTTATCGCTGCCGGCCTGTTTGTTCAAGGGATCGGCATCCTCCAGGACCTTGGAATCGCCGGTTCGCTAGTTGAGACAGCTGACGGAAAACCGGCTGAAATGTATAATCTCGTCGGTTTTATGCCTGAACATTATAATGATGAACTTCATTATCAGCGTGATACAGGCAATGACGTCATGATCAGCGGACAGGTCGGCTTGTTTTTCTCAGCGATGTTCGGATACAGCCATAATCCTTCGTTTGAACAGGTAGCAGGCTACTGGCTGTATTTCATCTTCGTGTTTGGCTGGTCGAGCCTGATTCACCGCCGGAAATCGGAAACAGTGCCCGCGAAGGCGGCCGTTTCAGAAAAAGAAGACAAAGAATTGAAAAAAGAGCGTGCGGTTAACGCATGATTTACGGTATCCCCCTTACCGGAAGGCCCGCCAGTATGCGGGTCTTTTTCATTGTTAAGGAAGTTATAAAATGTAAGCGCTGTGGATAAAAAGCCAGGAGGGAATCGGCCAGATCCAGGCGCCAGCGGCTATCGTCATAAGCGGTGATCCCCTCCGGGAGAAAAGAGCACCTCCCTGCGGGTACCCCCGCTTATGCGTGTGCCGCTAAGCAGGCGCCTTGCGCATTTGTTCTGCCGTTAAGTTAAAGGCTCTGTTCAACGCGGCTGTTGATACCCGCTGCAGATGCTCGCTGTCACCAGGAGCGCAAATGCGACCCGTTTGCCTTCGGTCGCATTTGCGATGTTTTTTCGAGCGGGTGGCGGGGGAGCCTCATCATAGCGCGTGCGTTCAAGAAGAATTTATCTGTCCCGCTGTTCCAGAAGGACATTGATTAAGCTCCTCGGATTTTCAGCGTATGAAGGAAATGCAGAGCGTTTTCGATAAAATCTCATACACCCGAACCGAACAGAGTGGAGGTGCGATTCGCGAGTCATCACACCTGTTGCACTGATTAGAGGAAAATAGCTTGCCCTTGAAATAACACCCTGGCATTGTGTAAAATCAACAACATTCTTAACATCGTCAAGTTAAAATAAAAGTATTAAAGCGGTTACCGGTCTATGGACGCAACTAGCCGGATGTTCTTTGCAGTTTTTTTGAAAGGTGCCTTTTTATGGGAAATGAGAAAACATACAACATATCCTATTTTCATATTGCAGCTGGTCTATTGTGGGGAGCCGTTATCTTTCATTCGGTTTTCCGTATCTTTTCTTTAAACAGGTATGCTGCCTCCTGGGATGCGGTCGATTTTGCGCTCGGTGTCATCCAGTTCGATTTGCTGCAAATGCAGCCTCATTTCCCGGGGTACCCATATTTCATATTGGGCGGGATGCTGTTGAATCCAGTCCTTGAAAATCCTGTTCTGGCGCTGGAAATATGGAATATCATCCTTGCGGCCAGTTCGTTTTATCCTATTTATCGTCTGGCGGCGGGAAGGCTGCCTGAAGGGAAGCGGCTCATAGCGGCTGTGCTGGTATACACGCTCAGTTATCCAGCGGTTTTAAGTGTTCAGCCCCTGTCCGATTCTGCTGCCCTTTCTGTTTTATGGTGGTTTTTATGGAGTCTGGAATTTTCGGGAAAATCCAACCGGTCTTTTCATTTATTGCTTCCGGCGTTCATTTTCAGCATTTTGATGGGGATCCGGCTCTCCTATTTGCCATTTGGGATCGGCCTTGTTCTTCTTTGGCGGCATAACTGGAAAAATGGGCAAAATCATCATAAAATGAAAAGACTGGTCTATCATGTAGCTGCAGCCCTGGTGTTCCAGCTGGTATGGGTCGGCGGATTAATCTTTAACGAGGGAAGTGTCCGGGCTTTTTTGGGAATGGCGGCTGGTTTTACAAGCGGCCATTTTTCAGACTGGGGCGGTGCTGCTACGGCAACAGGAGATGCACTGCCGGATAGGGCATGGCAGCTTATCGTCAATATCCTATGGAGCGGGATTGCCGGTGAATCGTTATATATGCTGATTGGAGTTATCTTACTTGTCCAGGTAAGCTTCTGGTCGTTCTTTAAGGAAAAACGAAGCGGGCAGGATTCTGTGATCCCTTACCTCCATGCCATTTTATTCGGGAGCTATTTTATATGGGCACTATTTGCGCAGAATGTCGACAAGCCTCGCCATGCCGCCCCGCTTGCGATTTTAACGGCGTTTCACCTTTTTATTGTTTTGTTAAAGGGAAGGACCCGTTTTCCGGTTTTGGCTGCCGCCCTTTTTCTCTCTTTGCAGTTATGGACAGGCAGTCATATCCTGGAACGGCTTGCCGGTGAAGTTCCCGCTACTTATCAGCTTGCATCATATTTGGATGAAGTGGAGGAGCCTTTCATTGTTTATACATGGGAAGAAAAACGGGTAATGGATTATACTGGAGTCAGATATCCTTATAAACGAACCTTGACTTATGATTATTTTGAAATGGAAGTGAGCCGGCTGGACGGAAGGAGAATCTTTTTGACCGGCCATGTTGCTGAAGGGTTCAGGCAGCAGGGCGCGGATGTCGATTCCCATTTGAAAAAGGTGGAAACGTTCAATTCGTCTTCGCTTGTATTGCCGGTTTATCATAAAATTACGCTATATGAGTGGCAAAGTTCATCTGAGAATATGAGCGGAGGTGTCACACAATGAATCAGCTCGTAAAGGAAAAACTGACAGTCCTGCCTGAACAGCCCGGCTGTTACTTGATGAAGGACCGGCAGGGGACTGTCATTTATGTTGGAAAAGCGAAGGTGCTGAAAAACAGGGTGAGATCCTATTTCAGCGGATCTCATGATGCGAAAACCCAGCGCCTTGTCAGTGAAATAGAAGACTTTGAGTACATTGTGACTTCATCTAATATAGAAGCATTGATTCTTGAGATGAATCTGATTAAAAAATATGATCCGAAATACAACGTCTTGATGAAAGACGATAAAAGCTACCCTTATTTGAAAGTGACGGCGGAAGACCAGCCGCGTCTGCTGATCACAAGAAGAGTTCAGAAAGATAAAGGAAAATATTTCGGTCCATATCCGAATGCGCAGGCGGCAAATGAAACGAAAAAACTGCTCGACCGCCTTTATCCTCTTCGGAAGTGCAATAACCTCCCGGACAGGGTTTGCCTTTATTATCACATGGGGCAGTGCCTGGCACCATGTGTCAATGATGTTTCCGCAGAGGAAAACAAACAGATCGTCGATGACATTGTCCGGTTTTTGAACGGCGGTTATAAAGAGATAAAAAAAGAGCTGACAGAAAAAATGCAATCGGCTTCAGAGTCCCTTGATTTTGAAAGGGCGATGGAACTCAGAGACCAGATCAGCCATATTGAAGCGGTCATGGAAAAACAAAAAATGATGCTCAATGACCTTGTGGACAGGGATATATTCGGATACAGCTATGACAAAGGGTGGATGTGCGTCCAGGTGTTCTTCGTGCGCCAGGGCAAGCTGATTGAACGTGATGTGTCCATATTCCCCATATACAATGAGCCGGAAGAGGACTTCTTGACTTATCTTGGCCAATTTTATCTCCAGCGCAACCATATAAAGCCTAAAGAAATATATCTGCCGCCGCGCGTTGATGCCGAAATGGCGGAAAAATTGCTGGAAGTGCCAGTCCGCCAGCCGCAGCGCGGAAAGAAAAAAGAACTGGTCAATCTCGCCGAAAAGAATGCCCAAATCGCACTTCAAGAAAAGTTCGCACTTATTGAACGTGATGAAGAGCGGACGATCAAAGCGGTGGAAAATCTAGGCGAAGCGCTCGGCATTCAGGTTCCGCATAAAATTGAAGCGTTTGACAATTCAAATATCCAGGGGACAAATCCGGTCTCTGCTATGGTCGTTTTCACCGACGGCAAGCCGGATAAAAAAGAATATCGGAAATATAACATCAAAACGGTGGAAGGACCTGACGATTATGCATCAATGCGGGAAGTGGTCCGGCGACGGTATTCCCGTCTCTTAAAGGAAAACCAGCCTCTGCCTGATTTGATTCTGATTGACGGCGGGCGCGGACAGGTGGGGGGCGTACAGGATGTGCTTGAAAACGAACTGGGGCTCGACTTGCCTGTATGCGGGCTTGTGAAGGATGAAAAGCACCGGACATCCCGGCTCCTTAGCGGTAATCCGCCGGCATTCATAGACTTGCCGAGAAACAGCCAGGAATTTTACCTGCTGCAGCGCATCCAGGATGAGGTCCACCGGTTTGCCATTACGTTTCACCGCCAGCAGCGCGGCAAAACGGCATTTAAATCGGTGCTTGATGATATTCCGGGGGTCGGGGAAAGAAGAAAGCGGACATTGATGAAGCATTTCAGGTCGATCGATAAAATTAAAGAAGCGACCATTGAAGATCTGCAAAAACTCAACATCCCCCAAAATACAGCCGTGGCAATTAAAGAGCACCTTCAGCAAGGCAGTTCCAGGGAGAAAAATACGGATTCATAGATAAAACCCTTCCGATGTGGAAGGGTTTCGCTTTTTTTGAGACACTATACTCATTAAGCATGATGTTCAGTTAATGCGGTCATTGACCGTCAACGGGGTCTTTTTTATCCCATTGTACAGTGATCAGCACTTCATGTGACCGTTTTTTCTTTTGTTCGATGGCTTCTGCCCTGACAGAGAGACGCCGCTGGATTTGCTCGGCCAGGAAGCCGGCTTCCAGGTTGCAGGAGAAGTCACTGTATAATTCAAAACGGGTGCTGATTACACTCCCCTTAAGTGAAAAGGTCATCTCCTGGCTTTTCTGCTGGAGAATATCAAGATCTCCCCATCCCGCCTCGGCGAAAAATGCCTGAAATTCTTCCGTGGATGATAATGGGTATTTGCGTGCTATGTTTTTTCCAGACCAATAGAGTATAGAAGAGTATTCTTTTCCAAGCATATCTTTAAGCAAATCGTTGCGGAGCAGCTCAACACCGAACGCAGAAACCTGCGGCAGGTCTCCAGCTGCTTCCATAAGTGATGTTTTTGTGCTTTTCATATAATCCAACTCCTTCTTCTCTTCTATTATTCAATGAACGCTGGAAGGAAGCAATGGTTTCTTTCGAAAATATCTATTTCACAAAACCAATGTATGGAAAGCCGTCTTTTTTTCAGATCGTGAGAATTTATCGTGCGTCTTGCTGAACTGGTGCTGCATTCAGATTGACCTGCATCCTTTAAAGCGTTAATCTTTTACATAAATTAGATTTTTCCAATAGTTTATGTACGCGTTTTCTTGACGCTTATTTCCGATGGGAGTACAATTAAACATGTTATATATGTCAATGAATCGACAAAATTCATTGGCAGCTCTTATCACGTTGATGAATGGCGGCAAGGGGGTATCCAATGGCCATGATCCATTGCATTGAAGCAAAGTCGCAGTACACATGGAAAAATTGGACCGAAATCTAAAGGGGGGTCAAAGAAATGGCAGAAAAGACAGACAGAGAGTTTTTTTACCGCAGGCTTCATTCATTACTTGGTGTAATACCGGTCGGCCTGTTTCTGGTTGAGCACTTATTCACCAACTATTTTGCGGTAAGCGGTGCAACAGCTTATAATGATGCGGTAAAGTTTCTGGAAGAGCTGCAATTCCGTTATTTCCTGGAAATTTTCTTTATTTTCATTCCGCTTTTATATCATGCGGTGTATGGGCTATACATTGCTTTCCAGGCTAAAAATAATGTCAGCCGATACGGTTATTTCAGGAACTGGATGTTTATGCTCCAGCGTGTGACTGGTATCATCACACTCATTTATATTACATGGCATGTGTGGGAAACCCGGGTACAGGCTGCTTTCGGAGCGGAAGTCAATTTCAACATGATGGTGAAAATTCTTGATAATCCATTTATGTTTGCCTTTTATATAATCGGCATACTGTCTGCTGTTTTCCATTTTGCAAACGGCCTCTGGTCTTTTGCGGTAACATGGGGAATTACACAGAGCCCGCGTTCTCAGCAGATCACTACATATGTCACCATGGTCATTTTTGTCCTTGTTTCCTACATGGGCATAAGGGCATTGTTTGCATTCATTGATCCAACATTAGCGAATATGTAAGGAGTGAGACTGGATGAGTAATGGGAAACTAGTTATTGTCGGCGGCGGCCTTGCCGGGCTTATGGCGACAGTTAAAGCAGCAGAAGCCGGAGTAAAGGTTGACCTTTTATCGATCGTGCCCGTGAAACGCTCTCACTCAGTTTGTGCACAGGGTGGAATTAACGGAGCAGTAAATACAAAAGGTGAAGGCGACTCCCCATGGGAGCACTTTGACGATACAGTATACGGCGGCGACTTTTTGGCTAACCAGCCGCCGGTAAAAGCGATGACAGAGGCGGCGCCGGGCATCATTCACTTGATGGACCGGATGGGTGTCATGTTCAACAGGACACCGGAAGGCTTGCTGGATTTCCGCCGTTTCGGGGGCACCCAGCACCACCGTACCGCATTTGCCGGAGCTACCACCGGCCAGCAGCTGCTGTATGCACTTGATGAACAGGTCCGCCGCCATGAAGTGGCCGGCCTTGTGACAAAGTATGAATATTGGGAATTCCTGAGGGCGATCATTGACGATGAGGGCCGTTCCCGGGGTGTTGTAGCCCAGAATATGAAAACATCCGAAATGAAAGCATTTCCAGCCGATGCTGTCATCCTCGCGACAGGAGGACCCGGCATCATTTTTGGCAAATCGACCAACTCGGTTATCAATACAGGTTCAGCGGCAGCTTCCGTCTACCAGCAGGGAGCGAAATATGCCAACGGAGAATTCATTCAAATTCACCCTACTGCAATACCGGGTGATGACAAGCTTCGCCTGATGAGTGAATCTGCCCGCGGAGAAGGCGGCCGGGTTTGGACGTATAAAGACGGCAAGCCTTGGTATTTCCTGGAAGAAAAGTACCCTGCTTACGGAAACCTTGTTCCGCGTGATATCGCGACACGTGAAATATTTGATGTCTGCGTGCGCCAGAAGCTCGGCATCAATGGCGAGAATATGGTTTATCTTGATCTTTCACATAAGGATCCTCGTGAACTTGATATCAAGCTTGGCGGTATTATCGAGATTTATGAAAAGTTCATGGGTGACGATCCTCGGAAAGTCCCAATGAAAATTTTCCCTGCGGTCCATTATTCAATGGGCGGCCTGTGGGTCGATTACAATCAGCAGACGAACATTCCGGGGCTGTTTGCTGCCGGTGAAGTGGATTATTCACAGCACGGGGCAAACCGCCTTGGGGCGAACTCACTTCTCTCTTCCATCTTCGGAGGAATGGTGGCAGGCCCGAATGCAGTGGAGTATATGAATGGCCTGGACAAGTCAGCTGATGATATGCCTTCTTCCCTGTTTGAAAGCCACGTACGGGAAGAACAAGCTGAAACTGAAAAAATCCTTTCGATGGACGGCACTGAAAATGCGTATAAAATCCACCGTGAGCTCGGCGAGTGGATGACAGCAAATGTAACCGTCGTCCGCCACAACGATAAACTGAAAGAAACCGATGATAAGATTCAAGAACTGATTGAACGCTATGAAAAAATCAACATCAATGACACAAGCAAATGGAGCAACCAGGGGCCGTTTTTCACACGCCAGCTGAAAAATATGCTTAACCTGGCGAGGGTTATCACGATTGGCGCATACAACCGTAATGAAAGCCGCGGAGCCCACTATAAGCCGGACTTCCCGGATCGTAACGATGAAGAATGGCTGAAGACGACAATTGCATCCTTCAACAAAGAAACAGGCAATCCTGATTTCACCTATGAAGAGGTTGATACATCCCTTATCAAACCTCGTAAACGCGACTACACAAAGAAAAAGGGGGGGAAATAAATGAGTGACAACAAAGTGATTCGTTTTATCATCACACGCCAGGATGAACCCGAGTCCAGCTCATACGAAGAGGAATTTGAAGTTCCATACCGCCCGAACATGAACGTGATTTCAGCATTGATGGAAATACAGCGTAACCCGGTGAATGCAAAGGGTGAAGATACAACCCCGATCCAGTGGGAAATGAACTGCCTTGAGGAAGTTTGCGGAGCCTGCTCTATGGTCATCAACGGGAAGCCGCGTCAGTCCTGCACAGCACTCGTTGACCAGCTTGAACAGCCGATCAAGCTTGAGCCGATGGCGACATTCCCTGTCGTACGCGATCTTGTGGTAGACAGGAGCCAAATGTTTGAATCACTCAAAAGAGCAAAAGCCTGGATTCCAATTGATGGAACTTATGATCTTGGGCCTGGTCCGCGGATGCCTGAAAGGAAGCGCCAGTGGGCCTATGAGTTGTCCAAATGCATGACATGCGGGGTTTGCCTTGAGGCCTGCCCGAACGTAAACAGTCATTCTGACTTCATCGGTCCGGCACCGTTGTCACAAGTGCGCTTGTTTAATGCTCATCCGACCGGGGCGATGAACAGTGATGAACGCCTTGAAGCAATCATGGGGGACGGCGGGCTCACCAATTGCGGGAATTCGCAGAACTGTGTGGAGTCCTGCCCTAAAGGCATTCCATTGACAACTTCAATCGCAGCGTTGAACAGGTCAACCACCATGCAGTCTTTCCGCAACTTCTTTGGCAGTGATAAATAAATGATGCCAGGGCCTCTTCCGTGTGAAGGGGCCTTTTTATACAGATGCTGCCTTATAGATGAGACCGATTTACAGTTATGAATGGAGTGAAGCCACTGTGGGAAGACAGTCATATATTGAAAATATAAAAGAATGGGAAAGCGGATTTGATTTCCATGTCCCGATTACCGTCCGTTTTTACGAGACAGATATGTTTGGCCATTTGAATAACCGGGAGCCTTTTTCTTACTTTGAAACGGCACGAATTGAGTTCTTTAAATCGCTCGGGCTGATGCGGAATTGGGCATCGCCTCACCATGAAAATATTCCTGTTGTCGCCGATCTGCAATGCGATTTCCTTTCACAAGTGTTTTTCGATGAGGAATTGCGTATTTTTGTGAAAATAAATGAAGTCGGCAACTCTTCAATCGATCTTCACTATATGGGTAAGAACAGCAGCGGCACGTCTGTTTTCACCGGCAGGGGCAGGATTGTCCAGATTTCCAGCAAAACCGGAAAACCGGCAGCCTGGAGTGAAACCGATCGAGCAAACCTCCTGGCGAGTATGAATGAGTATGCGAACAGCCCGGGGTGACGGCCATGCAAGAAATTAAGTACTATAACGACCTCGTTATCCAGTTTGAGGAGGCTTTGGCGCGCGATTTGACAGAGGAGGAACGGTTATTCCTGTATCAAATTGCCCGGGCACACCACTCGGTTCCCGGCATATCCAAATGGGATAATTCCGGAAAATGGGACCGCCTTCACTCTTTTCTTCTCACCCGCTGATGGAATATCAGCGGAGGACATGTCACGGCTCCGGATTTTTGTCATATGATATGTTGACTAATGCTATTCCCTTCCGATATTCGGCCCTTTTCCTGGCAAGGAGGGATACGTCGCTTGAAGGACAAAGAATACCAACATAAGCCGTTATTGACGAAAAGAGAAAGAGAAGTATTTGAATTGCTCGTTCAGGACAAAACAACAAAGGAAATAGCAGCGGAACTATTCATCAGCGAAAAAACGGTAAGAAACCACATTTCCAATGCTATGCAGAAGCTTGGTGTGAAAGGGCGGTCCCAGGCAGTGGTCGAACTGCTGCGCATGGGGGAATTGGAGCTGTAGGTGAGCTCTGATAAGCTTCATCTGTATATGCGAAAAGCCGGCCCTTCCGCCGGCTTTTCGCCTGTTAATAGAGAACGGTAGCCTATATGCCGAAGCTGTATTCCCGTGTTGTCCCCATCTGCAGACAATAAGGAACTTTTTGCCTTGTTGCGGGTGATTGACTTAACTTCAACTTTTTCGATATGATGTAACTTGCCCGGATAAACTTATTGGTTAGTATAGAAGGGAAGAGTTAGGATGGCTGAGATTTACACTGTTAAAAAAGTATTGAACAATAATGTCTTAATTGCCAGCCATGCTTCTGATCCTGAAGTCGTTCTTATCGGGAAAGGGATAGGGTTTGGAAAAAAAAACGGCGAAACGATCCAGACGGATTCAGTCGAGAAGATTTTCACACTTGCAAACGAAAATGAGCAGGAGCAATATAAACAGCTGCTGTTTTCAGTGGATGAAAAATTTATTGGAATCATGCATGATGTGATCAGTTACATAGAAGAGCAGTTTGAAACAGAAGTGAATGAACATATTCATATCGCACTCACCGATCACATTGCATTCGCAATAAAGCGAATTCAACAGGGCATGGACCTTCGCAACCCATTCTTGATTGAAACACAGACGCTTTATCCAAAGGAATACAAAGTGGCCGAAGATATCATTGAAAAAATTAATAAAAACTATTATGTCGAGCTTCCGGAAGGGGAGGTAGGATTTGTTGCTCTCCATATCCACAGTGCCCTTACCGACCGTCAGCTTTCCGAAATTAACCAGCATTCCCGGCTTATTACCAGCCTTGTTAAGATGATAGAAGATCAGCTTGGTATCCGTATAGAGCGCAATAGTGTCGATTATTTGCGCCTCGTCCGCCATATGCGGCACACGATCGACAGGGTCATCGACGGGGAAAAAGTCCAGGAGCCTGAAAAACTGGCGCAACTGTTGAAACATGAATACCCGCTATGTTACAATGTTTCCTGGAAATTGATAAAAGTTATGCAGCGATCGTTGAACAAGCCTGTGTTTGAAGCGGAGGCTGTCTACTTGACGATGCATTTGCAAAGGCTTTCCAACAAAGAATCTAAATAAAGAAATTCTTTTCTTTGCGTGTTACTGATTCGATCAGGCATGAGTAAAGAAAGGCACTAACGTCTATCTTAAAGGGGAGTGGTGTAACCTCCCCAATGAATGGACGTATGTCTTTTTTTGCTCATGCCTTTTTTGTTGTAGTCTTTCGATATAAGCGCTGCCAAAATCGCTTCTTTCCTGACTTGCAAACGCGGCAGTTCTTAGCGGAGCATTCCCGTTCTTCCCTTGCAGCGAAAGGCACACGGTTTTGACTCCCATCCATCGCCCAAAGTCCAAAATTTTGAAAAAATGAAAGAGGAGGAATAATATGTTTAAAAAAATGTTTGGCGTCCTTCAGCAAATCGGTAAAGCATTAATGCTTCCGGTAGCCATTTTGCCGGCCGCAGGTTTGCTCCTTGCGTTCGGTAATGCATTCCAGAACCCGGCCTTGCTCGAACGAATTCCGGCCCTGGGTTCAGACGGCTTTCAGCTCGTTGCTTCCGTAATGGAACAGGCGGGCGGGATTGTGTTTTCAAATCTTGCACTGCTCTTTGCAGTAGGTGTGGCCGTAGGCCTGGCAGGCGGTGACGGGGTTGCCGGACTTGCGGCAATTATCGGTTACTTGATTATGAATATAACTATGGGGATCATTGAAGGTGTTACGCCTGAATTGATTGCCGATAATCAGGCGTATGCCAACGTCCTTGGCATCCCTACATTGCAAACCGGGGTTTTCGGCGGGATTATTGTCGGTATACTAGGTGCCTATCTTTACCGTAAATTTTATAATATCGAACTGCCTCCATACCTCGGCTTCTTTGCAGGTAAGCGGTTCGTTCCGATTGTAACGGCGGTTTCCGCATTGGTGCTCGGAATCATAATGGTATTTATCTGGCCGCCGATCCAAAATGGCTTGAACGCCTTTTCATACTTCATGGTGGATCAGAACAGAACATTGGCTGCATTCATTTTCGGAGTGATTGAACGTTCCCTTATTCCATTTGGCCTCCATCACATTTTCTACGCTCCATTCTGGTTTGAATTCGGCCAATATGTGAATGATGCCGGCGAAGTGATCCGGGGGGACCAGAAAATCTTTTTTGAGCAGATCAAAGACGGTGCTGAATTGACCGCCGGGACCTTCATGACAGGTAAATTCCCATTCATGATGTTCGGCCTTCCGGCGGCGGCACTTGCGATGTATCATGAAGCGCGTCCGGAAAGCAAAAAAGTCGTCGCCGGCATCATGGGCTCTGCGGCTTTGACTTCCTTTCTGACAGGAATTACGGAACCGATTGAGTTTACCTTTCTTTTTGTTGCACCGGTGCTCTTCGGAATCCATGCTATTTTTGCCGGACTTTCCTTTATGACAATGCATATCTTGAATGTTAAAATTGGCATGACCTTTTCGGGTGGTGTGATTGACTATATCCTGTTCGGCGTCTTGCCCAACCGGACCGACTGGTGGCTTGTCATTCCGGTTGGACTCGTTTTTGCGGTCATTTACTACTTCGGCTTCCGTTTTGCAATCCGCAAATTCAATCTTAAGACACCAGGCCGTGAAGATGAAACAGAAGATGAAGGGCCGGCAGATGAAGTTGAAGAACTGCCTTACAACGTGCTCGAGGCACTTGGCGGGAAGGAAAACATCAAGCACCTGGATGCATGTATCACAAGGCTCCGCGTGCAGGTGTTTGAAATCGAAAAAGTTAAAAAAGAGCGGCTTAAAAAGCTTGGGGCATCAGGTGTGATGGAAGTCGGAAACAATATTCAGGCCATTTTCGGAACAAAATCCGATATTTTAAAAGGGCAGATCCAGGATATCATTTCCGGCAAAACACCGCTTCCGGCCGAAAAAATGGCGCAGAGCGGCCCTGAAGAAAAAACAGCGCAGGCCATTCCGACTCCGGCGGGTGCCGAAAACATGCCGATCTCAGGAGATGGAACTGATATCGTTGCTCCGTTAAGCGGTAAATTGCTTCCGCTCACTGAAGTGCCGGATCAAGTGTTTTCAGAAAAAATGATGGGTGACGGGTTTGCAGTCGATCCGTCTGACGGAGAAGTCGTATCACCGGTTGACGGTAAAATCATCAATGTTTTCCCGACGAAGCACGCGATCGGCATCGTAGCAAATAATGGACAAGAAATATTGATTCACTTTGGAATCGATACGGTTAAACTGAAAGGCGAAGGTTTTGATGTCCGTGTTGAACAGGGTGAAGAGGTTAAACAGGGACAGACCCTGATGAAGGCGAATCTTGATTATCTTAAGAAAAATGCACCGTCTGTCATCACACCGATTGTGTTTACAAACCTCCAGGAAGGTGAAAGTATTACACTAGATGAAGAGAAGACGGAAGTGAAGCGCGGAGATGAAAACATTATTTCCATTAACAGGGGATAAGAGGGTGCAGGAGGGCAAATTAACAATATTCCGCGCTCCTGCAATCCTATAATAAATGCAGATAGGAGAATGATTAAAATGGCAGAAAAAACATTTACGATTACTGATGAAACTGGGATTCACGCACGCCCGGCCACTGCTCTGGTCAATGAGGCATCAAAGTACCAGTCTGATGTCAAGCTTGCTTTCAATGGAAAAGAAGTGAACCTCAAATCCATCATGGGTGTCATGTCACTAGGTATCCAGCAAGGTTCTGAAGTGACCGTAACTGCTGACGGCGAAGATGCGGATGCAGCTCTTAGCGGAGTGGCTGATGTAATGAAGAAAGAAGGCCTCGGAGAATAATGGATAAAAAAATCACCGGGATTGCCGCTTCAAGCGGTATTGCAATAGCACGTGCATTCAGACTGGAAAATCCGGAAATCAAAATTGAAAAGAAGCCAATCGCTTCCCCTGAGGAAGAAGTGAAAAGGTTCATGGATGCTCTGGACGTATCCAAACAAGAACTCGAACAAATCAAAACACATGCTGAAAAAGAGCTGGGCAAAGATAAAGCGGACATTTTTGCAGCCCACTTGCTTGTGTTGAGTGATCCCGAAATGATTGATCCTGTTAAAGACAAAATTGAAAATGAAAAGGTGAATGCGGAGCTCGCCCTTGATGAAGTGGCCTCCATGTTCATTACGATGTTCGAACAGATGGATAACGAGTATATGAAAGAACGTGCAGCGGATATCCGTGATGTGACAAAACGTGTGCAGTCTCATTTGCTAGGTCTGGAAATCTCCAACCCAAGCATGATTTCGGAGGAAGTCATTGTGGTGGCTGAAGATTTGACGCCTTCTGATACGGCGCAATTAAACCGTCAGTATGTCAAAGGATTTACGACCGATATCGGCGGACGGACATCCCATTCGGCCATAATGGCACGTTCAATGGAAATACCTGCAGTAGTTGGAACGAAGACAGCTACAGCTGATATTGAAAAGGATGTCCTCGTTATATTGGACGGACTTGATGGAGATGTCATCATTAATCCTGATGAAGAAACGCTGAAAAACTATGAACAGAAACAGGCTGACTTTGCGGCACAGAAAGAAGAATGGGCCAAGCTTAAGGATCAGTCTTCTGTCACAAAAGACGGCCGCCAGGTCGAGCTTGCCGCAAACATCGGCACGCCGAAAGACGTTCAGGGTGTACTGAACAACGGCGGGGAAGGGATCGGCCTTTATCGGACCGAGTTCATCTATATGGGCCGAAGCGAGCTTCCGACCGAAGAAGAGCAGTTCGATGCATATAAAACGGTTGTCGAGAAAATGGAAGGCAAGCCGGTAGTCATCCGCACGCTTGATATCGGCGGCGACAAAGAACTTCCTTATCTTGATCTGCCGAAGGAACTGAATCCGTTCCTCGGCTACAGGGCAATCCGCCTATGCCTAGATGAGCAGGAAATCTTCCGCACTCAGCTGCGGGCGCTGCTCCGGGCAAGCGCATATGGGAACCTCAAAATCATGTTTCCGATGATTGCCACTCTTGATGAGTTCCGGGAAGCGAAACAAATCCTTCTTGAAGAAAAAGACAAGCTTGCGGCGGAGGGAGTCAACGTTTCAGACAGCATCGAAGTCGGAATGATGGTTGAAATCCCGGCATCTGCTGTGCTGGCCGACCAGTTTGCCAAAGAAGTCGATTTTTTCAGCATCGGAACGAATGACCTGATTCAATATACGATGGCTGCAGATCGGATGAATGAACAGGTTTCATACCTGTACCAGCCTTATAACCCGTCCATTCTTCGCCTCGTCAAGATGGTGATCGATGCCGCCCATAAGGAAGGCAAGTGGGCAGGAATGTGCGGAGAAATGGCCGGTGACACTCTGGCAATCCCTCTTTTGCTGGGCATGGGGCTTGATGAATTCAGCATGAGTGCAACGTCTATTTTGCCGGCACGGACCCAAATCAGTAAAATGACAAAGAAGGAAGCGGAAGAGCTTGCCGAGAAAGCCCTCGGAATGAGCACAGCAAGTGAAGTAGTCGAACTCGTCCAAAAAGCGTTTGATTTATAAAAATCTGCCAGCTTCCAGAAGAAAGCGGCATGCAGTGAGCAGATCAGATGACATGCAGAATCAACAGAAACTGCATATGGAATCGGGTATGAAGTCATAAAGATTTTATGCCCGATTTTTTTGTTGTCATCACGATGGGCAGAACCATGAAATTCAACGAAATTTAAGGGTGGGATTGTGCATGAAGGATAGCAGAGACATTCCTTTTAACATGAGTACGTTGATTTCCGCTGCGGCCAGGGAACATCCTCAGCTTAGTGCCTATAACTTACTGAGGGATCTATGTATAGGCACGGTAT
>NZ_LWBL02000070.1 GCF_001644195.2 Bacillus marinisedimentorum
GCCGTTTACCGCGCCTACAAACGAAGAAAAGCCAACAATACATCAAATGAACCAAAATTAAGTGCCGGTTTAAAATGCCATGTGTACGAACATGACCAGATTTAATCCATTAAAGAGTGCATTAATCGAATATGTCTTAAAAGAGAATTAGTCATGTATCTTCCCCTTTTTAACCTGATTTCTAAAGTTGTCGAAAACTGTCACCGGTATACTTGCATTTTTAATGGAAAGGCCTCAAAATAAAACCGTAGAATTGGCCGAATAACGGAACTGGCATCACATTGGGAGGGTTAACAGGTGAGAAAAACGGATAATAACAAAGAAGTTGTTGCTGACATAGAAAAAACGATGCGTTACATTTCTGCTATCATTAAGCAGAAAGGACGGGAAATCCTGAGCGGCTATTCCATCACACCCCCGCAGTTTGTGGCACTGCAATGGCTGTTCGAAAGCGGCGACATGACAATTGGGGAGCTGTCAAACAATATGTATCTCGCCTGCAGCACGACGACCGACTTGATTGACCGGATGGAAAAGAACAACCTTGTGATGAGAGTGCGTGACCCAAAAGACCGCCGTGTCGTACGAATTCATCTGCTGGAAGAAGGAGCGCGCATCATCGAAGAAGTGATCCAAAAACGGCAGGAGTATCTTGCTTCGGTGACAGGAGATTTCACATCAGGGGAATTGTCAGATTTAGATTATATGCTCCGAAAGCTGTATGACGAAATGAAGGATTGATTCTAGCTTCGTTAAGCGGCCCGGAGCAGGCTTTTGCATGTTAAAATTGAAACCAACATAGAATGAGGTCGAATGAATTGAATAAACCAATTGGTGTCATAGATTCTGGTGTAGGCGGACTTACTGTGGCAAGGGAAATCATGCGGCAGCTCCCGAAAGAGGAAATTCTTTATCTCGGTGATACAAAACGCTGTCCTTACGGTCCCCGCCCAAAAGAGGAAGTACGCCAATACACCTGGCAAATGATCGATCATTTGCTGCAGTTTGATATTAAAATGCTCGTGATTGCTTGCAATACCGCAACCGCTGTTGCGCTTGAAGAGGTGAAAGAAAAGCTGCCGATTCCTGTTGTAGGTGTAATCAACCCTGGTGCAAGGGCGGCTCTGAAGCTCACGAAGAACAAAAAAGTCGGCGTAATCGGCACAGAGGGTACAATTGGAAGCGGCGCCTACGTTGCTGCCCTTAAAAATATAGATGAAAAGGTGAATGTAGACAGTCTTGCCTGCCCGCGTTTCGTTCCGCTTGTGGAAAACGGCGAATATGAGACCGAGAAGGCTGTAAGAGTAGTCAGCGAATCACTTCAACCTTTCAAAGAGCATCATATAGACACATTGATCCTGGGCTGTACTCACTATCCCCTTCTCCACCAGGTTATAGCCGATTATCTTGGAAAAGGCATCACGCTCATCGGGTCGGGAGATGAGACAGCAAGGGAAGTAAGTGCCATCCTTGAGTACAGTGAGTTGCTTCGTACGGGACAGGAACATCCGAGCCATCATTTTTTCACAACAGGATCCAGGGAAATGTTTGAGAAAATTGCATCGCAATGGTTTGAGCAGAAAATCGATAATATAAGTGTCATAGATTTAGATTGATCTTTCAGCCCTTTGCTGAAAGATTTTTTATTCCCCAAGGTCTAAATGGGTGGCAAGCTCGTATACATAATAGTACAACCAAGCCTGGGGAGGGAATGACATGCTTAAAAAACGAAAAGCAGGATGGCTCATTCTGTTTTTTGCTTTCACACTATTGCTTTCTGGATGTATGTTTGACGGGGAACGGGCACTGAATGAAATTGACCCGCCGAAGGATGTGACTTACGAGGAAACGGAAGCGAGCCTTGAAGAAACGGAAGGCAAGGAGAAAAACGCCGAAGAGGCAGCGGCCGAAGGTGAAGCAGCTGAAACAGTCGATCGCGAAGTATTTCTGCTGGATCAAAATGGATATGTTGTACCGACAACATTGGCTGTACCAAAAACAAAAGAAGTTGCAAAACAGGCACTTGAATATCTGATCGCCGGCGGGCCGGTAGAGAATATGCTGCCGAATGGTTTTCGTGCTGTGCTTCCGGCTGATACGAGAGTGCTCGGTGTAAATTTGCTGGAGGACGGAACGATTGTCGCCGATTTTTCCACGGAATTCAGTAATTATAAAGCTGAAGATGAGGAAAAAATACTGCAGTCCATTACTTGGACACTCACCCAGTTTGACAAGGTCGATAAAGTTAAAATCAGGATTAATGGCTATGATCAGAATGAAATGCCTGTAAACGGAACACCGATTACCGACGGATACAGCCGCGCCAATGGAATTAATATGGATGATAAAGAGAGTGTGGATATCACCTCAAGTAAAGCGGTCACGCTTTACTTTTTAGCCCAAAATGAGGACAACACCTATTTCGTTCCGATGACAAAAAGGGTGAAACAGGCGCCGCATGAAGATATGGCGGCAGTGGCAGTGAACGAACTGATCAAAGGACCGTCATTCCGCTCCGGGCTCCTCAGTGATTTCCATACGAATGTCCGCCTGCTGAACAGGCCAACGTACGAGAAAGGTGTCGTGTCGCTTGAATTCAACGATTCGATTCTGGGAGACCAAAAGGGAACGGCATTATCTGAGGATGTTCTGAACTCCCTCGTATTGTCCCTTACTGAAATCGAAGGTGTGGATGGAGTCGAAGTGACCGTGAAAGGAAAAGAAGAGATAATGGATGAAAAAGGCGAACCGCTCACAAAGCCCGTAATGAGGCCGGAGCGAGTCAATATCGGTAGTTTTTAAAAGATGAATATGTTATTTTATTAATACTGAGTAATGCTGAGGGCGGCAATGTTTGCCGCCTCTTTTTGCCTTTTGGCATATGAACTTTTATGGTGAAAAATGAAGATTTATCTTGAACATCAGACATTTCCAGAACTGTTTCTGGAAAGGCTACAAATAGCAAGGATCAGTTATTAAAGGAGGAGAACACATGAGACCAGATGGAAGAAAGAAAGATGAATTACGACCTGTACATATTGAAACGGACTATTTGCTTCACCCGGAAGGATCAGTTCTCATTTCGGTCGGCAATACAAAGGTGATATGCACAGCGAGCATCGAAGATAGGGTCCCTCCTTTCTTGAGAGGGGAAGGAAAAGGCTGGGTGACAGCAGAGTACTCCATGCTTCCGCGAGCGACCGGGAGCCGAAACATAAGGGAGTCCAGCAAAGGAAAAGTATCCGGGCGGACGATGGAAATCCAGCGTCTGATCGGCCGCTCACTTCGCAGTGTTGTCGATCTTGAAGCTCTCGGTGAACGAACCGTCTGGCTCGACTGTGACGTGATCCAGGCTGACGGCGGCACACGTACAGCTTCAATAAGCGGTGCCTTTGTCGCAATGGTAATGGCGATGAATAAGCTTGTTGAGACAAAAGCGATCAAAACGCTGCCGGTAAGGGATTTCCTGGCTGCCACATCAGTCGGCATCGATCCGGAGCACGGTGAAGTGCTTGATCTTTGTTATGTGGAAGATTCAGCCGCAGATGTCGACATGAATATTGTCATGACGGGCAAAGGCGAGTTTGTTGAACTGCAGGGGACAGGGGAAGAGGCCACATTTTCACCGGAAGAGCTGCAAAATCTCATCAAGCTTGGCCAGGAAGGAATCCGGAAGCTTATCGATATACAAAAAGAAGCACTCGGAGACGCGGCCGGAAAAATCCAGCCGTAAAAAAGATCGATACGTCAGTTTGCAGAGGAGTTATAAAGATGGAAGAAATTATTATCGCTACTAAAAATAAGGGCAAAGTGAAAGACTTTGAGGCCTTGCTTTCTAAAAGGGGAATACAGGTCAGGTCATTGCATGACTTTCCCGACATGCCTGATGTGGAAGAAACAGGGTCCACATTTGAAGAGAACGCAATTTTAAAAGCGGAGACCATCGCAAGAAAACTAGGCAGAACTGTCATAGCAGATGACTCTGGATTGATTGTCGATTATTTGGACGGGCGTCCGGGTGTGTACTCTGCCAGATATGCAGGGGAAGAAAAAAATGACCGAGCCAATCTGGAAAAGGTGCTTGCCGAGCTTGAGGGAGTGCCTGAAGATGAACGGACGGCCCGCTTTTACTGTGTACTCGCTGTTTCGGTACCGGATGAAGAGCCGAAAGTGGCCGAAGGGACCTGCGAAGGCCTGATTGCCCGGAAGCCGCAGGGAGAACACGGTTTTGGCTACGACCCGATATTTTTTGTGAAAGAGAAGAATAAAACAATGGGACAGCTGACAAAAGAAGAAAAGAACAAGATCAGCCACAGGGCGGCTGCCATGGAAAAATTGGACGCAAACTGGGATGAATACTTCAATAAACGCTAATGTACTCTGCAGGGAGGAGAAACGAAATGGGGAAGCTGGTGATCGTTAGTGACAGCCATGGGAACAGAAGTCTTATATCAGATATTGCCGCAAGGCATAAAGGGGATGCAAGCCTCATGGTCCATTGCGGCGATTCCGAACTTGATGCAGCGGAAAACGAACTGCACCCCTTTTTGACCGTACGGGGGAACTGTGATCTTGATGCTTCTTTGCCGGAAGAGCAGACAGGGAAGTGGGAAGGGCAGAATGTGTATGTAACTCACGGTCATCTGCACAATGTGAAAATGTCGCTGATGCCCCTTTCTTATCGTGCCGAGGAGCTGGATGCACAGATCGTTTGCTTCGGCCATTCCCATATTGCCGGCGCTGAAATGCATAATGGCATGCTTTTTATCAATCCGGGAAGCATCCTGTTGCCGCGCAGACGCCCAGAACAGACATATGCACTCGTATCGGCGGCTGATAAAGGGCAAATCTGTGTTTCGTTCCATAGGGAAGACGGAATGGAGCTTGAGGGGATGACCAGAACGTTTACACTGGGCCGAAGTTGAAGCTGTTTTAACCAATTCAAAAAACAATTCCACTGGGGCAAGTGCATCCCACATCGCCGTTATTGTTTTATAAGGCTCTTTTGTTCGGTCATTATCAATTGAGTTCTCCGCAGAACCGGGAATCACCCCGCTTTCCTCGGGCTTCGGGACAGGCATCCCTCGCTCATTCGTGAGCGGCGCGATTTTCTCTCGTCCGTTCCCCGCGGATAGCGAGCACCTGCAGCGAAAATCACTCTTCTTTTGAAACGGCAATATTTATGTAAAAGGCCTAATAAAACGAAAAAACCGGGGGAACTGAAATCACTCCAGTCTTTTGTTCAAAGGCTATGCACTTTGATTTAGAAAAAAGGGGTCTATATTGCCTTTCCAAAAGAAGTTGACAGCGGACAGTGCTTCAAGTATATTAATATTTGTCCTCGGTGTACGGATCGGATATTTGCCCGGTGCATCCCGTTAAAACGAATGCTGAAGATTTGTGTTCTTTATGTCCCAGTAGCTCAGCAGGATAGAGCAACGGCCTTCTAAGCCGTGGGTCGGGAGTTCGAATCTCTCCTGGGACGCCATACTATACATATCAAGCCCCTGGCTAACCAGGGGTTTTTCTTTTGCCTGCTGCTTCAGTATAATAGGATATAAATTAGGGTAAAGGAATATGGCGGTTATTGTTTTTAGATGTGCTTGTTGGTAAACTGAAGGGCAGGTTGGGCGGCAAAAGGCATGGAACCTCCGGCAGGATTGCTGAAGGTGTACCGCGGCAGGTCAAGAGTGCTCTTGAAAGGCATTTGTTCTGTTGAACAAATATAGTTTAATGAGGCGATACATATGGATAACGAAAAAAACGGACAGCAAGACAGCGGAAATGTCATCCCATTCCCGAATCTGAAGGACCGTCTTTTTGAGAAAGGAATGGCTGCGCTTCAGCAAAAAAAGTACCGGGAAGCACTCCCGGTGTTTCAGCAGCTTCGGGATATGGAAGGCGGATATCCGCAGGTGCAGGCCGGTATTGTCATTTGTCTGCTTGAATTGGGTCGGCTGGAAGAGGCCAGGGCAGAAAGCAAACGGCTGCTGAACGAAGATATCGGTGATTACTTCGAAAATTTGCAAATTTATATTACGGTCCTTATTCAGATGAATGAGTATGATGAAGCGGCGGCGGTGTTAGAGGCTGTCATGGAGGAGCACAGGCTGCCGGCAGAGGCCGCGGAAACCCTTTATCAGCTCCTGGACTTCAGCCGGCAAATGTCGGAAAGGCCTGAGCCGGCACCCGATGAACAGCGTGAGGAAGTACCGGCAATCGACCCTGCTGACCTTATTGAACGGCTTACAAACGGGAATGCCGAAGAACAGCTCAGGGCGCTGCAGCAACTGAGAAGTCTTGAATTGTCCCCGTATATAGCAACACTCGACTCCATGCTGAAAAGCGGTTTTGCTCCCGAATTAAAAACAATGCTGCTGGAAATCATGATTGAAAAAAAGCTATCAAGGGAAATCGAAATATGGAAGTTCGGCAAGAGAAAAACGATTGTGCCTGCAACACTTGACGGAGTTTTTGAATCGGATTTTGGCATTCAAGTGCTGAATGTCCTTGATGAAAAACTCGGCCAGGAAAATCCTGCATTATTTCAGCTTGTTCAAGAGCTCTGGCATCGGCATCTGTTTGTCATATACCCGTTTGAGCCCGATCCCGCAGATCCTGCCGTCTGGGCTGGAGCTTTGCACCAGCTTGGATACTTGCTGCACAGCATCCCTGTCACCCTTGAGGAAACGGCAGAAGAATATGGGATTGAAGCGCACATTTTGGAAGAATCTGTTACATACTTGCGCAAGCTGGAAGAGGAGTCATTTAACGGTTCGATGCTGTAAGAAAAGTGCAATCTCCATGTGTTGAAAGAAAAGCACGGTGTGTTATAATGTAGAGGTTGTAGAGAGCTATTGTTACATACGTCTGCATACTTTTGTGACAGAAGCAAGACTGCCTCTGTCACCTTTAGACTGATAGGTCAGGCTAGATGAAATCTGCAGGCTGATAAATAAATTTATTTAGTTGGAGGGAAACACTACAATGTCAGTGAATTGGGAAAAACTCGAAGGAAATGAAGGCGTATTGACTGTTGAAGTCGATGCGGAAAAGGTAAATAATGCGCTTGACCAGGCATTCAATAAAGTTGTAAAACAGGTGAACATTCCAGGTTTCCGTAAAGGGAAGGTACCGCGTTTCATTTTTGAACAGCGTTTCGGCGCAGAATCCCTGTACCAGGATGCCCTTGACATCCTGCTACCGGAAGCTTACTCCAGTGCGATTGATGAAGCAGGTATTTTCCCTGTCGACCAGCCTTCTGTTGATATCAAGCAGATGGAAAAAGGCGAAAAGCTTGTTTTCGAAGCGAAAGTTACTGTGAAGCCGGAAGTGAAGCTCGGCGAATATAAAGGACTTGAGGTTGAAGAAGAGTCAACTGAAGTCACTGATGAAGATGTGGACGCTGAATTGAAAGGCCTGCAGGAGCGCCAGGCAGAGCTCGTAGTGAAAGAAGAAGGCACTGTCGAAGAAGGAGATACAGTCGTCATCGATTTCGAAGGCTTTGTTGACGGTGAAGCTTTTGAAGGCGGCAAGGCTGAAAACTATTCACTGGAAATCGGTTCCGGATCTTTCATTCCAGGCTTCGAAGGCCAGCTGGTCGGCACTGAAGCAGGGACGGAAAAAGATGTAGAAGTGACATTCCCTGAAGAGTATCATGCAGAAGAGCTTGCAGGAAAGCCGGCTACTTTCAAGGTCAAAGTTCATGAGATCAAAACGAAAGAGCTTCCTGAACTGGATGATGAGTTCGCAAAAGATGTCGATGAAGAAGTTGAAACACTTGATGAATTAAAAAAGAAAACAAGAGAGCAACTTGAAGAAAACAAAAAGCGCGAGGTTGAAAATAACAAGCGTGACACACTCGTCCAGAAGGCAGCCGAAAATGCAGAAGTCGATGTGCCTATGGCAATGGTCCGTACAGAGCTTGATCGCATGCTTCAAGAGTTCGAACAGCGTCTTCAAATGCAGGGCATGACGCTGGACATGTACTATCAATTCTCCGGTCAGGACGAAGAAGCGCTGAAAGGCCAAATGAGAGAGGATGCCGAAAAGCGTGTCCGCACCAACTTGACGCTTGAAGCGATTGCGGAGCAGGAAAACCTTGAAGCAAGCGAAGAAGAAGTGAACGAGGAACTTGAAAACATGGCTTCCATGTATCAGACAAGTGTCGATAACCTGAAACAAATGATCGGAAGCACCGATATGGTGAAAGAAGATTTGAAAATCAAGAAAGCGATCGATTTTCTTGTGGAAAACAGCAAAAGTGTTGCATAATATAAAGTAAGGGAACAAGGCGCGATTCGTTCGTGCCTTGTTTTGTACTAGCTTTTTTTCCGCCGCTTTTGCATCCTTTCCGGCTGCCCTGGTCCCGAAAAACCCAAAAACTACTTATAATCCTGGCGGTTAAACAGCATACTGTAAAGTGAGCCTTCAGACTGCTGCTTCCCGCCGCTGAAATTCGTCCATGCTCTATACATATTTTATAAAGGGTTTTTATTAACGGTGTAAGTTTCAGGTATGTTAAAATGCAAGAACACAGTCTCTGAAACTGTTTATCGACCGGGATATTAAGGGTATACAGATATTCGCAATGCTTTGCCGATCCGCAAGATCATCCGGTTATGTGCACTTTTTGAAGGGGTGATATCCATGTTTAAATTTAATGATGAAAAAGGACAATTAAAATGTTCATTTTGCGGTAAGACCCAGGATCAAGTCCGTAAACTTGTTGCAGGTCCTGGTGTGTATATATGTGATGAGTGTATCGAACTCTGCAACGAAATTGTGGAGGAAGAACTCGGCACAGAGGAAGAAATCGAGTTTAAAGATGTTCCAAAGCCGAAGGAAATTCTCGGTATACTGGATGACTATGTGATCGGGCAAGGCGGAGCGAAGAAAAACTTATCGGTAGCGGTATATAACCATTACAAACGGATCAATTCCAACAGCAAAGTCGACGATGTGGAACTGGCTAAAAGTAATATTCTGATGCTTGGGCCTACAGGAAGCGGTAAAACGCTGCTTGCACAGACACTTGCCCGCATCCTGAATGTTCCGTTTGCCATAGCTGACGCGACCTCCCTTACCGAAGCCGGTTATGTAGGGGAAGATGTTGAAAATATCCTTCTGAAACTGATTCAAGCTGCAGATTATGATGTCGAAAAAGCTGAAAAGGGCATCATTTATATTGACGAAATTGATAAAGTCGCCCGTAAATCCGAAAACCCATCCATCACGCGTGATGTTTCCGGTGAAGGTGTACAGCAGGCTTTGCTGAAGATTCTTGAAGGCACAACTGCAAGTGTGCCTCCACAGGGCGGAAGAAAGCACCCGCATCAGGAATTCATTCAAATTGATACGACAAATATCCTGTTTGTTGTAGGCGGTGCATTTGATGGCATTGACCAAATCATTAAGCGCCGTCTCGGCAAAAAAGTGATCGGTTTCGCTTCGGACGATGCCAAGCAGGATTATGACAAAGGCGAGCTGCTTTCCAGAGTGCTCCCGGAAGACTTGCTCCGATTCGGCCTGATCCCTGAATTCATCGGGCGCCTGCCGGTCATCGCAAGCCTTGAGCCGCTTGATGAAGAAGCTCTTGTCGATATTCTGACAAAGCCGAAAAATGCACTTGTGAAGCAATACCAGAAAATGCTTGAATTGGATGGCGTCGAGCTTGAATTTGAGGAAGAGGCGCTCCGCGAAATCTCCAAAAAGGCGATCGAACGGAAAACAGGTGCCCGTGGTCTGCGCTCCATAATCGAAGGCATCATGCTTGATGTCATGTTCGATTTGCCGTCACGTGATGACATAGAAAAATGCATCATTACGGCAGAGACGGTTGTCGGGAACGGCCAGCCGAAGCTGATCCTTGAGGATGGCACGGTAGTCGAGCCTGAACAGCAGTCTCCAAAAGAAAGTGCCTAATTAAGTAAAGTGGGAGGAACTTCCGGTTGCAGGAAGTTCCTCTTTTTGGTG
>NZ_LWBL02000071.1 GCF_001644195.2 Bacillus marinisedimentorum
ATCATTCCGCAAAGGATTTTCACCCCATACCCGGCTGATTCACTCAACCGGATTTTTTCTGCCCAAATTGCCACATAACCATCACCTGTAAAACCATTCCGTGATCGCAAAAAGTGCCAGGAATTGACCCACTGGATGACCTTCAGAGAATACCTGGCACTTCCCCTTCACCAAACAACCATAATCCCTCAATTGCTTGATAACCTTTCATTAAAAGAACCAGCCTTTTTCTTTTTTTTGTTCTTTCATTTGCTGGAGTTCTTGCTTTATATCTGCAAGGTGCCCGGCTATTTCCTGAAGTTGCTTCTGGATAGGCATTAATTGTTCTGATGATGGTTGAGAAGCAGATTCTGTTTTCGCAGTGCGCCGGAGAGTATCAGCCATCGATATATCCTTAATCAGATTTGTCACAGTTCCCATAAGGACATCCATGTTAGCCGATGATAAATCGGTGCCTTCACTCTTGGATGAGGAACTTCCATTATTATTTTCGTCGTTCGAAATCATTTTACATACTCCTTTTCATTCAATTTTTAAAAGTGAACTCAGGCCAGGCTATTTTGTGCCTGGAAATGAACTATAAAGAAGGAAAAACCCCTGGAAGATAAATTCCAGGGATCAGACCAGCTGCCGGCCAATTTGTTAATCAGCACCTGTAAACATTAGCAGCCAATCGTTTCACAAAGGGCATTTCTGATAGGCTCCTGATCCGCTCCTAAAAGCGCTGCCAACAGCAGGGCAACAAGCAAAACGACAGCAATCAAAAATATCACCAGGTTAAAGTCCATATTCATATCCCTCCTTTATCTATCTAACAGGATTGTAAGGACCTTACAGAACTAATGTATGTAAATATAGCAGACATGCTGTAAGCAAATATCACAATAATAGAAAAAAGGGCATTTAATAGATTGCTGTTACTAGATTATTTTCTCAGCCGTATTAGGGTTTTTGTTAAGATTCGGTTCTTTATAACATCTGGAACGGGAAGTTGATTTCAGCTGCAGGGACTCGCTTTCCGCGGGTCGGGCGGTGTGCCTTCACATCACTGGCGCTCTGGCGGGGTCTCCCCTGTCCCGCTGTTCCCGCAGGACAATTGAACAAGCTTTCTCGAATCAGCTACCGCACGAAGGAAATGAGGAGCATTTACGAGGAGTCGAGCCCCTTTGGCCCCAATCAACTGGTGCGTGAAAAGAAGTGCCAGTTTTCAATACTTTTCCTTTAAAGTAATTACAATTGAGTGGATTAGAACGGAAGGCATGCCGAACGCCCTGCGGCAAAGAAGACACTGTGAATGCGACCGGAGGGAAGCAGGAAAGGATAAGATTCAGGAAATCAAAACAAAACTCCTAACTATACCCCGTTGAATAGGTGCTTTTTGAATTTTAATAGTAAACAGCCGTTCTTTTTTATTAGTGCCGTTCTTCCTGTCCTGCAAGTGAAAAATTCTTCTGGTCGAGTAAAAACTCAAAAATGAGAAAGGGCACTTTGTTGGCTGTCAGCGATAGAAATTGCTGGATGAACGGGAAATCACTGGTTTCAAAGTTATGAAGCAGTTCATTCCACCATTCTGTTTCATACCTGCAGATCATGCTCAGGTTATACAGAATCAGGTAGTGGATAAGAAGTTCGGGAAACGGTTCATACAACGGCTTTTCTGTTCCGATGTGCATGGTATGCATATCAAAGTTATACATAAATGGATGGGAGGCATACCGCTTTACAGGAGTTTGGCAATTAATGCGAATCGAGTCGTTTTCAGGAGAGTATTGGACGTCGGTTTTTTTGGTCATTTGTTTTTGTAGAAAGGAACTGAACCGACCGGCAGTCATCTTTAAATCATCCAAAATCGCAGCTGGTATGTAATACTCTGTATCAAAGGCTGAACCTATTAAATACTGATGGGGTTTATTTTTCTGGAAAAGAAACAAATCGCTTAACTCCGGCAGCCTTCTCAATAGTTGTCCCATGGTATACTTCTCACCTTCTAAATGTTTCATGTGAAACATTTTGTCGGAAAAATGAGTGAACAGGCCTTCTTTTTGGATTTTCACTTCATCTTCGAGAAATACATAGTTTTTCTTTTTGCGCTTTCGTGTCGAAACGCCGTGAGCGAGAACACTTGAAGATGCAGGATAAAAAGGATCGGAAAGCAGGACGCATGCCTTTATCAAATGCACCATTCCGTAGAACAGCAGGACAGGCTGGATGGAGAGCGGCGCAATTTTAGCCTGCTCGTAATAGGTTCTTCCATGCTGCAGATAATAAATGAAGGTATAGCAATTATCGTAACTTAATGATACCGTGTCTTTGCGGTTCTCCCATTCATAATATCGCTGCAAAAAAATTTGGGAGTTTGCTGCGGATTGAAAAACTGAATATGATTTCCATATATTTTTTCGATCCAACAATTGAATCCTCCCCCCTAACATGTCTGACCTATTCTGAATAATTAAACTTATTTAACCTTTCTTGACAGTAGTTTAACCAATTGATAAGCTACTAATAATATTTTCAGGAAATAATTAAAGGAGAGGGCTGATCGGGTAATGTGGGAGAAGAAGTTCTCAAAAGAAGGACTTACGTTTGATGATGTGTTGCTTGTGCCAGCCGAGTCTGAAGTACTGCCTCGGGATGTAAGTATCCGAACGGAATTGAGTGAAACATTGGTTTTGAACATCCCGTTTATCAGTGCGGGAATGGACACTGTCACGGAAGCGAAAATGGCCATTGCCATGGCTAGACAGGGCGGTCTTGGTGTCATTCACAAAAACATGTCCATTGAAGAACAGGCTGAGCAAGTTGATCGGGTAAAACGCTCGGAAAGCGGGGTTATTACAAACCCATTTTTCCTTACTCCCGAACATCAGGTTTTTGATGCGGAACATTTGATGGGCAAGTATCGGATTTCCGGAGTGCCGATCGTGAACAATGTAGAGGAACGGAAACTTTGCGGCATTTTGACGAACCGTGATCTGCGTTTCATCCAGGATTATTCCATCCAAATCGCAGATGTGATGACGAAAGAAAACCTTGTAACGGCTTCTGTCGGCACGACGCTTGAGGAAGCGGAAAAAATTCTCCAGCAGTATAAAATCGAAAAGCTTCCGCTCGTTGATGATGAAGGCGTATTAAAAGGCTTGATTACAATTAAGGATATCGAGAAAGTAATCGAATTTCCGAATGCGGCCAAAGACAAACAGGGACGATTACTAGCAGCAGCTGCACTGGGTGTCACTGCGGATGCGATGCTTCGTGCCGAGAAGCTTGTTGAAGCTGGAGTCGATGCGCTTGTTATTGATACTGCCCACGGCCATTCACGCGGTGTCCTCAATCAAGTGGCGGAACTTCGCGCCAAATATCCTGATCTGGATATTATTGCCGGAAACGTCGCAACGCCGGAAGGAACCCGGGCCCTTATTGAAGCGGGTGCCAATATCGTAAAGGTCGGCATCGGTCCCGGATCCATCTGTACAACAAGGGTTGTTGCGGGTGTAGGGGTTCCTCAGATTACTGCGGTTTACGATTGTGCAACAGAGGCACGGAAACACGGCGTCCCGGTTATTGCGGACGGCGGCATCAAGTATTCAGGGGATATTGTAAAAGCACTTGCAGCCGGAGGCAATGCAGTCATGCTCGGCAGCCTGTTTGCCGGAGTTGAGGAAAGCCCGGGCGAGACGGAAATTTTCCAGGGAAGGCAGTTCAAAGTCTATCGCGGCATGGGATCGATCGCTTCCATGGAACGCGGCAGTAAAGACCGTTATTTCCAGGAAAATAATCAAAAATTCGTACCGGAAGGAATCGAGGGCCGTGTCGCTTATAAAGGACCGCTTGCTGATTCCATTTACCAGCTGCTTGGCGGTCTCCGTTCCGGAATGGGATATTGTGGAACAAAAGACCTGCGCGAAAACGGTAAATTCGTCCGTATTACAAACGCAGGTTTGCGGGAAAGTCATCCGCATGATGTCCAAATCACAAAAGAAGCGCCGAATTACTCGGTCTAATTTCGCATTTTTTCCAATAGAGCATGAGGAACTTCCTCATGCTCTATTTTTTTGTCGATTTCTGTGATAAAATTACGTTTGTTGAATTAAAAGCTAAAGGGGAACGAATATACAAATGCGAACAAAGCAATCGTTTATTTTGAGTTTGATAACAATTTTCATGTTAAGTATAGTTTTTGGAAGTGCTGCACCAGCCAAGGCAGCAGGTGAGCTTGAACTTAGTGCCGAATCAGCTATCCTTGTCGATGCTGCTTCCGGAAAAATCCTTTATGAAAAGGATGCGGATAAACCGCTGCCGCCGGCAAGTATGACAAAAATGATGACAGAATATCTTGTTCGTGATGCGATTGAAAAAAATCAAATTGAATGGGACCAGAAAACGAGCATAAGCCAGTATGCTCATGAAATTTCCCAGAATACAGACTTATCGAATGTTCCGCTCAGGATTGAAGAGAAATATAGTGTCCGTGAACTTTATGAAGCGATGGCGATTTATTCAGCGAATGGCGCGACGATTGCCCTTGCTGAACTAGTGGCCGGCAGTGAAAGCAATTTTGTGAAGATGATGAATGAAAAAGGTAAGGAAATGGATCTTGGTGACTTCAAATTTGTCAATACGACAGGTTTGAATAACTCCGATTTGCTTGGTAATCATCCGGAAGGAACGCGTCCTGATGAGGAAACCATGATTACTGCCAGAGGGACAGCGAAGCTTGCCTACCACTTGATCAAGGATTATCCCGATGTGATTGAGATTGCGAGTATCCCGATTAAAAAGTTCCGTGATGGAACAGATGATATGACAAAAATGGACAACTGGAACTGGATGATTCCCGGATCGATTGAACCACAGTTTGATTATGAAGGTGTCGATGGTATTAAAACTGGTTCCACGAGCCTGGCGGGATACTCATTTACAAGTACCGCAAAACGGGACGGTATGAGGCTTATTTCCGTAGTCATGAAGACGTCTTCCTATAGTGAAAGGTTCACCCAGACCAAAAAACTTCTGGATTACGGATTCAGCGGCTTCGATTCAAAAGAGCTGTTTCCAGCCGGGTATCAGATAAAAGGAAAATCAGAGGTGCCAGTTGTAAAAGGAAAAGAGAACAATGTTAAAGTGGAAGCCGAAAAGGCCCTTACCTCTGTTATCCGTAAGGGTGAAGACGATAAATACAGTGCTGAGTATGCTCTAAACGAAGACAAACTGACAGAAGAAGGCGAATTGACAGCTCCGCTTGAAGAAGGAGAAAAAGTAGGCAAGGTTGTGCTGAAGTATTCGGGTGAAAATGATTACGGTTATTTGACGAAAAAAGGTTCAGCAAATGAGTCTGTGCCGCTTGTCACGACAGAAAGCGTTGAAAAAGCAAACTGGTTTGCCCTTGCAATGAGGGGAGTCGGCGGGTTTTTCGGTGATATTTGGTCAAGTGCTGCAGATACTGTAAAAGGCTGGTTTTAAATGGAATCCCCCGCTAAGCGGGGGATTTTTCAATGGGTAAGAAAGTATAGGTTTTTCAAGGAAGATTATTGTCCAGCTGCGAGCCCTAGCGGCTACCGACATAAGCATACGCCTTGCGCTTTTCTTGTTTTAATACAAGGTCCTTATAGGATGAGGAGACAAACTTTGTATAAAAAAATAGGATTTTTGGACAATTTGAGTTAAAATAAATATCAAGTGAATTCGTCGGGCAGGATAATTCCTGTAAAAATCAGACGTGGAAATTCAACATCATCTACATATAGGGGGAATTATAGATGTCTCAATCAACAGGTACTGACCGCGTAAAACGCGGAATGGCAGAGATGCAAAAAGGCGGCGTCATCATGGACGTAGTCAATGCAGAACAGGCGAAAATTGCTGAAGAAGCCGGTGCTGTGGCAGTCATGGCGCTTGAGCGTGTTCCGGCCGATATTCGTGCCGCCGGCGGTGTAGCCCGTATGGCAGATCCGCGAATTATTGAAGAAGTCATGAATGCCGTATCCATTCCGGTTATGGCGAAGTCCCGTATCGGGCATGTTGTCGAAGCCCGCGTACTCGAAGCTATGGGTGTAGATTATATTGATGAAAGTGAAGTGCTTACGCCAGCTGATGAAGTGTACCATACCAATAAGCGTGATTTCACTGTTCCATTTGTCTGCGGCTGCCGCGACATTGGCGAAGCGACACGCCGAATTGCCGAAGGTGCTTCCATGCTCCGTACGAAAGGTGAGCCGGGAACAGGCAATATCGTTGAAGCGGTCCGCCATATGCGTATGGTTCAGGGGCAAATCCGAAAAGTTGCCAATATGAGTGAAGATGAATTGATGACTGAAGCGAAAAACCTTGGTGCTCCTTATGAGCTTATGCTTCAAATCCATCGTGAAGGAAAGCTGCCGGTCGTCAACTTTGCCGCCGGCGGAATCGCAACACCTGCCGATGCAGCATTAATGATGCAGCTTGGTGCTGACGGCGTATTTGTGGGATCAGGCATTTTCAAATCCGACAAGCCGGAAAAGTTTGCCCGTGCGATTGTTGAAGCGACTACCCATTATGAAGATTATAAACTGATCGGAGAACTTTCCAAAGGGCTTGGAACAGCGATGCAGGGCATCGAAATCTCTTCCCTTCTGCCAGAGCAGCGCATGCAGGAGCGCGGCTGGTAATTTAACAGCTTGTATAAAGGAGACAGCAAGATGGCTAAAATAGGTGTACTCGGGCTTCAGGGCGCTGTACGTGAGCATGTTCGTTCCCTTGAAGCATCCGGCGCAGAAGCGATCGTCGTAAAACGTGTCGAACAATTGGACGGCCTTGACGGACTGATCGTTCCCGGCGGGGAAAGTACGACAATGCGCCGGTTGATTGATAAATATCAGTTTCTTGAACCGCTGAAGCAATTTGGCGAGAACGGCAAGCCGATCTTCGGCACATGTGCAGGCCTTATTTTGCTGGCAAAAGACATTGCCGGCCAGGATTACGCCCATCTTGA
Organism: Bacillus marinisedimentorum; assembly: GCF_001644195.2. Taxonomy (NCBI): domain Bacteria; kingdom Bacillati; phylum Bacillota; class Bacilli; order Caryophanales; family Bacillaceae; genus Bacillus; species Bacillus marinisedimentorum. The sequence goes on from NZ_LWBL02000071.1 coordinate 6,971, forward strand.
ATTGATGGATATGAAGGTCGAACGGAACGCATTCGGACGTCAGCGTGAAAGCTTTGAAGCAGAACTTATGATTGAAGGAGTTGCCGATGACTATATCGGTGTCTTCATCCGTGCTCCATATGTTCTTGAAGTCGGCAGCGAGGTTGATGTGCTTTCCAAGCATAATGACAGAATTGTAGCGGTCAGACAGGGACATTATTTGGCCTGTTCCTTCCATCCGGAATTGACCGATGATCATCGCTTCACCGCATACTTCGTGAAGATGGTCGAAGAAGCTAAAGAAAAACAATCTGTATAAAATGGCCGGATGGCTGCTTAACATGCTGTTTTAATGAAAATGTTGCATTTTTGTGCCGATTGTAGTACATTATGAAATACAAATTATAAGCGAACGAAAGCGATGAGGGGAATCAGTAACAGCTGTAGTTTTTTTACAGAGAGCCGGTGGCTGGTGCAAACCGGTAAAAATACACTGTGAATCCGTCCCTGAGCAAAAATGCTGAATCATGAGTAGGCATTTTCGGCAATTCCAGCCGTTATCAAAAGCCAGAGAGGGAGGCATTCATATGCCTTCAATCAGGGTGGCAACGCGGGAATACACTCCCGTCCCTTTTACCATAGGGACGGGAGTTTTTTGTTTGTAGGCTGGGTTTGTTAATAAGACAGGGGAATCAGCGGAATCCCGCAGGAACTCGGCCGAAGGATCATCTTTTGAGCCCTTTATAACAACAAGTAGATCTGACATACCCTTTTGTAAAAGAACGAAAAGGAGGAAGGAATCATGCTCGATATCAAATTTGTAAGAGCGAACTTTGAAGACATCAAGCACAAACTGAAGCACAGGGGGGAAGACCTCTCCAATTTCGACCGATTCCCTGAGCTGGATGAAAAACGCCGGAAATTGATTCAGGAAACCGAAGAATTGAAGAGCAAGCGAAATGAGGTATCCAAGCAAATTTCTGTCATGAAACGGGAGAAAAAAGATGCGGATGACCTGATTGCCGAAATGCGGGAAGTCGGGGATGCTGTCAAAAAACTGGATGAAGAACTGCGTCAGGTTGAAGAGAAATTGGAAATGATCATGCTGACCGTTCCGAACATCCCTCACGAATCCGTGCCGGTTGGGGATAGTGAAGATGAAAATGTCACTGTCCGTACATGGGGAGAGGTCCGCGAGTTTGATTTTGAAGCGCAACCGCACTGGGATATTGCCGGTGAGCTTGACATCCTCGACTTTGAACGTGCATCTAAAGTGACGGGAAGCCGCTTTGTCTTTTATAAGGGACTTGGGGCCAGGCTGGAGCGGGCCCTGCTGAATTTCATGATGGATCTGCATCATGATGAACACGGTTATGAGGAAATGCTGCCGCCTTACATGGTAAATAGGGCAAGCATGACCGGAACAGGCCAGCTGCCGAAGTTTGAAGAGGACGCCTTCAAAATCCGTGAGGAAGATTATTTTCTTATTCCGACAGCTGAGGTCCCAGTCACGAACTATCACCGTGATGAGATTCTTGATGCTGGAGATTTACCGAAAAACTATGTCGCATACAGCGCCTGTTTCCGTTCTGAAGCAGGTTCAGCGGGCCGTGATACGCGCGGATTAATCCGACAGCACCAGTTCAATAAAGTGGAACTTGTCCGCTTTGTGAAACCGGAAGATTCCTACGCGGCGCTTGAGGAGCTGACAGGGCATGCTGAAAAAGTGCTGCAGCTTTTGAAGCTTCCATATCGGGTCATGAGCATGTGCACAGCTGATCTTGGATTCACGGCGGCAAAGAAATATGATATCGAGGTATGGATTCCTAGCTATGAAACATACCGTGAAATCTCTTCTTGCAGCAACTTCGAAAGCTTCCAGGCAAGACGCGCGAATATCCGCTATCGTCCGGAAGCAAACGCAAAGCCGGAGCATGTCCACACTCTGAATGGATCCGGACTTGCGATCGGCCGTACGGTTGCCGCCATTCTGGAAAATTATCAGCAGGAAGACGGAAGTGTCGTCATTCCAGAAGTCCTTCGCCCTTATATGGGGAATAAAGAAGTGATTCAAAAGGGATAATGATTAGGAGGGGGACTTCCCCCTCCTTTCTCTTTAAAAAGAAACTCATGTATGAATAAGTCCAGGACCTCTCTTCGACGCTGCATAGCGGTCTGTTTGCAGAAACTTGCCAGGCATTTATGCTCCTGGGTTGTTGACATCGTGAATTACCCTGTGATATATTAATTTTTGTCGAAAACGGAGGAATACCCAAGTCTGGCTGAAGGGATCGGTCTTGAAAACCGACAGGGGCTTTGCGGCCCGCGGGGGTTCGAATCCCTCTTCCTCCGCCATCTCAAAAAATGACTCAATTGCGCATAAAATTGGAGATTTTTCTTTTGATTCGTTACTTTCGGGTAACGGATTTTTTTATTTGATTTTTTATAAATACAGGATTTTGGTAGAAGGGAATTTGGTCTTCTGATGCTTATCCGTTCCTTTCCGCTCCAGGCATTCGCTTTCCGCGGGGCGATCGGGAAGCCTCCTCGGCGCTATTCGCGCCTGCGGGGTCTTCCCTGTTCGCTATTCCCGCAGGAGTCGAATGCCTTCCGCTCCAATCCACTCAGTTAGAACAATTTCTTTCGGTTTTCTAATTTCAGTCATCAGTAGAACAGGTGCAGAATCTCTTTTTTTAAAAACCATGTAGTTGAATACAAAACAAAACACCTGGATTTTCGTCTCCAGGTGTTTTGTTTGCTATTTGTTTTTGTGCTTGATTTTACATGCTATCCAGGACCACTTGCTCAGGATGCCTTTTCTTACCTCTTGCGCAAGTGCTGTGTCTGTTCCATATGTTTGGAGATGCGCTGAAGGATTTGCTCAACGGATTCTTCATTATTCAGCAAGTCATATTCATTGATATTCAAGCGCAGGACCGGGCACGCATTGAAATTATCGATCCAGCGTTCATACCGTTCGTGCATTTCCTGCCAGTAGGCAAGCGGTGTCTGCTGTTCCATCGGACGGCCCCGTTCCTTGATACGGTCAATGATGTCATCCAGTGACCCTTCAAGGTAAATGAGCAGGTCGGGATGCGGGAAGTAAGGAGTCATGACCATGGCTTCAAACAGGTTTGTGTAAGTTTCGTAATCGACTGCTGACATTGTTCCTTTTTCGTAATGCATTTTGGCGAAGATGCCCGTATCTTCATAGATGGAACGGTCCTGGATGAAGCCGCCGCCGTATTCGAAGATTTTTTTCTGTTCTTTGAACCGTTCGGCCAGGAAGTATACTTGCAAGTGGAAGCTCCAGCGTTCAAAGTCACTGTAAAAAGAATCAAGGTATGGGTTGTTATCGACTTTTTCAAATGATGTCCGGAAGCCAAGCGCCTTTGCAAGGGACTTTGTCATCGTGGATTTGCCGACGCCGACTGTTCCGGCGACGGTGATGACCGCATCTTTCGGTATCGTGAACGTTTTATTTTCAGTTAATGAGATCATACGTGAATTTCTCCCTTTTTTAAGGTTTCTTCAAGCGTCGTGAGTATGTACTGCAAGTCATCCTTGTTAAGGACGAAATCAAGGCTGTCCCCGTTGAAGGTGATGACCGGTACATCAGGATGCCTTTTTTGAAAGCTATCCATGAACACGTCGTAATCCTCCGATAGCTGTTTCAAATATTGGGGGTCGATGTTCTTCTCGATATCCCGGCCTCTCATGCTGATCCGTTCCAGCAAAGTGTCAAGGTCGGCATGCAGGTAAATGATTACATTCGGTTTCGGCATATCTTCGGTCAGTGTATTGTAAATTTTGATGTATTTATCGTACTGATACGGTTTCAGCGTGCGTTCCGCAAAAATCAGGTTCTTGAAAATATGGTAATCGGCTACAACCGGTTTGTTTTGCTTCAAATAAAGCCGATCAATATCTTCAAGCTGTTTATAGCGATTGCAGAGGAAAAACATCTCTGTCTGGAAGCTCCATTCTTCAATGTTATCGTAGAATTTGCCGAGAAATGGGTTTTCCTCAACAATCTCTTTTAATGTATGAAATTGAAAATGATCGGCAATCGCTTTTGTAAGTGAAGTTTTACCTACCCCGATTGGTCCTTCAACTGTAATAAACGGTGTATCTTTCACCGGCTGCCCCTCCTATCTGTAAACCGGTCGTTCTTGCGAAATTTGTCTGTTTTGCCCAATATATGACGAATGTCAACATGCATAATTGTAGCATATCCGACTTCCGGAAAATAGGAAAATAAGAAAAAAGCATGTGAAACCTTTTTTCTATACTATATACTATATATTGTATCAGGATCTGGTAAATAATAATATATGTTGACATAGTTAAAATCTGTTTGTGACTCTTTAAAAGTATAGCCAATTGATGTATAATAGTTCCTGTGTCCGAAAAAGCTGATTATAACATGGCTCCGTAGCTCAGGGGATAGAGCGTCGGTTTCCTAAACCGTGCGTCACAGGTTCGAATCCTGTCGGGGCCGCCATTTTTAAAATTGCTATACATATATTCGACAGCAAAGGGGCTGTCCTGAAGGTCATACGTCATGACGATTCAGGCCAGCCCCTTTTTATATTATGAAGATCTTCCACATTCTGATTACAGGAATCGGCTCCCTTTCCGCCCATCCGTATTACCGCAGGGAGGCTCTCTCCTATGTTTTTCAATCCAAATTAGCATCAAGGTATGACAAAGCTGTTTTTATCTTTTCTTAGTGCACAGGCTCTGCCGGCACTTCAATATCAAGCAGCGGCGGATACTGCTGCGATCCGAAAATGTCGCCTTCGCCCGGGTCGCCGCTCGGGTTGGTCCGTTTGATAGTGAATTTGATGGCATTGGCAGGGTCGAATTCCACAAAATCCGTGATTCTTTCTTCTTCAATGTTGAATAGAGCTGCGATGGTCTGCCGGGAAATCGATTTGCTGTTTTTTACAAGCTCGTATTTGTCTTTCTCTTTGAAAATGATGTCAAACGTGATTTTATCTGTGCCGGCATTTTTGCTTCGGATCGTTTTGGCAAGTTCATTTAATGTTTTTGTTTCCATTGTATTTGCCTCCTTTTTAAACCTCGATCGGTTCTCCGATTGTCGTCACGTTCACATCAAACAGCTCAAGCGGGGAGTCAACCGGGATCGTATGGTTGAGTGTCCATGAATAAGATGCTGTTGCTGGCAGCACATCATCGACGATAAAGGAAGCGGTACCCGCTGTTCCTTTTACTTCAGGAAGCCGTGCATAAAAAATCTGGCGTGTGCCGAAAAGGGTGAGCGCTTCAGCGGTTTCTTTCGTGTCCGCAATTCCTTCGACGATGATGCATAGTTCATGTGATTTGATTTCTTTTACTGGTTCCAGGTCGCCCATGACACCATTTTTTCCGAACACCCGGAAGCTGATTTTGTAATCTTCGTCTATGAATTCTTCTGCCGTTTGCTGTTCAGCAAGTTCAATGACTTTATCGATATTTTTAATCGTATAAGGGTCGCGGATTCCGGCGATGCCGATGTACTTTTCGCCGTTTTTCCCCGATCCTTCAAGCTTCACTTTCACTTTTCCTTCGATAGGGACAAATTTCGTTCCAGTAATTCGGGTTGTTTTTTCATCATATTGCTCGTATACACAATCGGTCATGTCGAGCATTCCGCCTGCGACATATTCATAGTAAGGATTGGACCGTTCGTACATGGCATGGCCTGCGACTGAAGCAATCGTACAGCGCTGGTCCGGATGCATGGCGGTCACTTTCACATCTTCATGGGTGATGGTTCCAATGACACTCTCTTTGGCGCCATATGGTTCTGCACAGAAAGATGCACATTCAAGCACTTTGCCGAGATAGTAAGCAAGATGCTCGGGAAAACCTTCCCTGATGGCGGGAGCAGCGAAAATGGCACTGTCGCTGGAACGGCCGCCAATGATGACGTCAGCGCCCATATCGAGCGCCTTGATAAACGGATGGACGCCGGCAACTGCTACGATGCGTGTTGTTTTGTCCAGGTCTTCTTTTGAAAGGGGATCACGCCCATCAAGACCCTCAATTGCAATGCCCTGTTCCATTTTCTCTTCAATTTCTTCCTTTTCGACTTCTGAATAAAAATAAGCCAGTTTAAAAGGAGGAAGGTTATGTTCCTCGGCAATTTCCCTGATTAGTTCAACATACATATCAACCCGGCTGTTCGACCCGCTGTCACCCGCTGAACCAATGATCATCGGAACTCCCTGTTCCCTTGCAGCAAGCAGCATGAGCTCCAAATCATGCTTCTGCCATTTCCGCATGCTTACGGAACGGTCTGCACCTAAAGCGGTCGCACCAATATCGTCACTGCCGGAATCACAGCAATAATAGTCGGGTTTTGTGGCAGCGGCTATTTTAAAACTTTCTTCTTTCGTCGGGGCAAATCCCAGATGTCCATTTGGACATACGATGCGAAGTTCTTTTTTCATTAATGTTCCCCTCCTGAATTCAATTCAACATGACATGTTATAACCAGTTAAGCCACATTATAATGCCGTTTTATTTTATTGTCAATTCTGAAAATTAAAAAGAGTCAAATCCCTGGGGATTCAACTCGTTGTCCGGGTGATGAAAAATTTATACTTATCTCCCTTATAGTACGCTGTGCGATATTCAATGGGCTGGTTACCGGCATAGAAGATGGAGGTGACTTTAAATATCGGGGCCGTTTTCTTCAGTCTCAGAAAAGAAGAAATGTATTCATCAGAAAGCACTGCTTCAAATGTTTGCTCCATATGGGTTGGCGTGATATCAGGGATTTTTCCGTATAAATCCAGGGTGGAGAAAGGCCGGTCATGTTCTTTTTCCAGACGGGCTGCCTTGATGATCTGTTCACCGACATCCATCGGAAAGAAACTATCATAGAACACAATCGGGAGCATGTCACCATACCCGATCAGCTGCAGATTTGCGACTTTATCCATCATTTTCGTGTGTAAAAGAGTAGATAATTGAAAATCGGTCAAAACCGTGTCTGCTTTTACGATTTCTGTAGAAGCAACAAGGCACTGTTGGGTCAGTGTAGATTGAAAACTATTAATCTTCGTTAATTCCTGTTTAATGGTGGGACTGGCAACGAACGTCCCCTTCCCATGGCTTCGATAAAGCAGCCCTTCATTTACAGCGAGGTTGATTGCCTGCCTTACAGTGATTCTGCTTACGTTATATTCCTGCCCGAGCTCCCTTTCGGAAGGAATTTGCTGTTCAGGTGTCAGTTCGCCTGTTTTGATTTTGTTTGATAACAGGTCTTTTAACTGGATGTATAAAGGAGTTGAACTGCTGCGATCGAGATTCATCGTTTCATCACCAACTGTTTTTAAAAGTATTTTAAATCATTATAACAATGTATAGAAAAATAAGAAAACTCCACGGCTGTTAACAAATACCAGCAAGCTAGACGCAAAAAGTTATTTGATTATTTTAAAAAATCTGATATAATTCATTTTAACATGACATGATATAACCAGTTAATCATAGTGAGAAAGTTGTTTATCAGCCCGGGTGGAGATTTTTTTACATGTAAAATGAAAACGCTTTTTTATGGAGGTGGCCGATATGATGGGAGTTCCTTTGCCAATTTTTTATTTGATCGGTTTGGTCGCTTTTGTTGCCATTCTTTTTGTCGGATTTAAGCGGCCGATGTATGAAGTCATGACATTCTCGTTTTTGTTCATTATTTTGGTTTCCGGTCAATTCGAGATGTTCTGGTCTTCGTTGCTGTATCCGTCGACAAGCAGTTTGTTTTATGCGATCTTTGCTTTTATGGTGGTTGCTGTGATTTTTGATGCGACCAGAGTTGTCGAACGAATCATCAATTTGATGTTATCCGTCGTCGGAAGGTTCAGGGGAGGAGCAGGTTATGTATCTCTTTTAGGCAGTACGTTTATGGCCTCCCTTTCCGGTACAGGACCTGGAAATGTTGCCGCGACAGGTGTTTTCACAATCCCAACTATGAAAAAAGCGGGATATCCTGCCAAGCTTGCCGCCACAACGGAAATGTCGGCAAGTATGCTCGGAAACATCATTCCGCCTTCCGGTATTGTTCTTCTCACCTTTGGGATATTGGAAGGAATAAGTCCCGGCAGCATATCGCTGAGTCAGTGGTTTGTCGTCGCTTACGCCGTTGGATTTTGGTTTTTCCTGCAGCGCTGGCTCACATTATGGGGCATGTGCAAATACTACAAGGTAAAGCCGATTGCGAATGAAGATATTCCAAAGTTTTCAAAAAGCCTAAAAATTGGCTGGCCTGCACTGGTCCTGCCGGCGCTGATTTTTATACCTTTATTTGCAGATGCTCAGTTCAAAGACATGATTATATCACGTATAGGCGAGGATGGAGCTGCGGCCTTTTCTTCTTCCGTACTGATGTTCACTCCAGGTTTGGCCGGTGCTTATGCGATAGGAATCGGAAAGAAAGCGTTTTTCTCGGGGTCTGAAACAAATATCGGGCAGATGATTACAACTTTAAAAGGTTCGCTTCAAAAAGTAGTGCCGATCGGCGTGACCATTTATATGGCTTATGCGACTTCGCAAGTTTTTGCCGGCATGGGCATGGAGCAGGTTGTCCGTGATTGGTTTGTTTCGTTAGGAATGACTGTTCCGCTGATGATTGTGATTCTGCCGCTGTTTTTTATGATACTTGGAATGGTACTTCCGGGGTCGGCCCAGATTGCCATTCTTGGCGGTGCGATGATTGCGGCTTTCGGTTCGCTTGGCGGCGATCCGGTACTGTTTGCAGTACTGCTGCCTGCCATGACAGGTGCACTTGAAGGGATGACTCCGCCGCTTGCACTCGGTTTGTTTGTCGCGATGGGAATAGCGGGCTCCGGCTTCAAGGAAACATCTAAGCTGGCACTTGTCTGGATTCTCTTGCATGTATTGTTGAGTATGCTGCTGTTGACAGGGCTGCTGCCTATTGTCGGACTATAACCTGGAGGTGTTTATATGCAAAAAAAATTGATCAGTTTATTTGAAAACCTTTACGGATGGATTGCGTTTGTCACAATGACCCTTGGTGTCGGAGTAGCAGGAATGTTTGGTGTATCGTTTCTGATTGGAGGATCGGCGGGCGAATCCATTGCGATTCTCGGCGGCCAAATCATGACGTGGGGAATCCGCCTGGCAGCGATTGCTATGGTTGCAGGCCTCTTGTATACGTATGTGAAACAGGAACACAGTTTGACATTGAAATCTGAATCCGAAGCGGTCGAGAAGGAAATCGATGAAGCTTATGCTGGAGTTGAAAAGGCTCTTTAATTCAGGATGACAGGATGTGAATATGAAGTGAAACCCTGGATTGGTGTTACGGTCCATGTTGATGAAGGGCGTCAATATGACTTATATCCGGAGCATCCGCTGCTTTATGTGGAGCGGGATTATATTCGTGCATTGGAACATCACGGCATGAACCCGGTTATCATCCCTGTCCTTAACCATCACGATGATCTTCCCGATTATCTCGCCCGGCTTGACGGTCTACTGATGGCAGGCGGAGGATATTTGAATCTGGAAAAAAAGCTGCCTTCGAATCCAAAGCTGGGACAAACCGGGAAAGAACGGTTTTCATTCGAACTCTCGTTACTTCAATCTGCATTAAAAATGGATATGCCGATCCTCGGTGTATGCAGGGGAATGCAAATGCTGAATGAATGTCACGGGGGAACCCTGACAAATTTACAGGATTCAACGCACCATCAGGAAATCCGCGGGATTCCCGGCCATGAACCGACCCATTTTATCATTTTGAACAAGCATAGCAGGCTTTCGGCAATTGTGGGGCCGGAAACCGTCATGGTGAATTCACGCCATCGGCAAATCGTGGCGAATGTCGGGCCCGGGCTGAAAGCGGCAGCATGGTCTGCCGGCGATGGCGTGATTGAAGCCATTGAAAGCGAACAGAATGCATGGGTGTTCGGCATGCAGTTCCACCCCGAACAAATATATACCCGTGAACCGCGCTGGTCTTCGCTGTTTAGTGATTTCAAGAAAGCGGCAGAATCTTACCGCAGCGTCCACATTTAATAATCATCCTTTTACGGCAGTTTCAGTTAACCTATCCTGTAGAAATAGCCAATAAGAAAAACCTTGTCCTGCAAGGTTTTTCTTATTTTAAAGATTCTGTACTTATATTTTGATATTCAACTGTTTATAGGCACGGGAATCCGGTGCCGTGCTTATAAATGGTTCGTTCCACTGTATATAGGCACGCGCCCTCCGTTTCCGTGCCTATAAATGGTTTGTTTCACTGTATATAGGCACGCGTCCTCCGTTTCCGTGCCTATAAATGGTTCGTTCCACTGTATATAGGCACGCGCCCTCCGTTTCCGTGCCTATAAATGGTTCGTTCCACTGTATATAGGCACGCGTCCTCTGTTTCCGTTCTTATAAATGGTTCGTTCCACTGTATATAGGCACGCGCCCCCTGTTTCCGTGCCTATAAATGTCTCGTTCTTCTATTTATAGGCACGGGAAACACATATATCAGTCCGCATAGCCGACAAGTTCCATAAATGCCTTTCCAGAAAGAGTGCCGGCTGTCCCTTCCTTGCCGGTGACAGTGCATGCCCCTTCCCAAATGGCTTTCAGGGGGCCGAGCACCGGCATTTCCTGGCTGGGAAAAGCAGCAGAGACGTTCAATTCCATCTTCCAGTCGGGGATGTGAATTTGCCAGCTGAGCGGGTATTGTGCGCCTGTTTTCGAGTTTTGCCACAATGAACCATTTTGGAAGGTGACATTTCTTGTGAAACGGACTGATCCATCTTTTTCAATGACATTGGCCATGGATGTCCCTCTTTCCAGCTGGCCATTTTTGTGAAATCCATTGACCAGAAGTTCCCGTCCATCATCAAGCTGGATGCCGAACCAATTCCAGCCGCGGTTGAACATGAGCGAGTAATCCCTGCCCCATTGATGATCGAACCACCCCTGCCCTTCCAAAGTCTCAGAAGTGCCATCTTTGTGCATCAGTTGCCCTTTCACTTTGATATCGGTCATCGAGTAGTAATACAAGTCATCGGGCCTTCCTGTCCCTCCGATTAAAGATGGGTCTTTTTCAGGGATAAACGTGAAAGTGCCTTCCATATTTTCATCTTTCAACTGAACTTCAAAACTGTTTTTATTGATAAAGGTCAGGCCGGATTTCCCGTAAATGAGCCGTACCGGTGATGTGTCCACCTTTACCCTGTGCATCCGCTTATGCGGAAAAGGTTCTTTTCCTCTTACTAATGTAAAGTATTGTTTCCACATGTCAGCATCAAACGGATGGGTAAGCAGATAAAGCGGCATATAACCCGCAATCATATAGCATTTTGTCCATTTATCATAGAAGGAAGCAGGCCGGTGGAGTTTTCCCTCCAAATCAATCAGTGAATAGATGAGGTAATGGCCTTTCGGGAAAGGGAATTCCCCTAGCCTGAAAAAAGAGCCCATCATGGCATACGTTTTTCCGATTGAACTCTGAAAATGCGTAAAAAAGTACCACCATTCGATGTTTGAAGAACGATGCGGATTGTGGTCGTCTGGAAACTCAATCTCCGCACCGCTATTAAAGAAGAACATGTTCATCACCCTATCTACCTTGATACCGTATCGTATGATGGCATGATGGATGGGTGTGCGGGGGATAACGGTCATAAAGGAGAAGCAGGAAATAAAAAAGTTACCTTAATTGTCACAACTTGTTCAACAAATGTTCACAAAGACCTGTTATTATTTTCCTATTAAGAATGAACGGGAGGATGAAGATCGTGGGTCACGGGGAAAGGATCAAAGTGATTGAAGGGTTTGCGGTCAGGTATAAAGAGAACAATGAGAAATCTCCTACCATCAAAGAAATTGCAGCATTTTTGAATTGTTCGGAAGAAAAGGTGCTAGAATCAATGGAATTCGGGCGGGAAATCAAAGAAACGTTACCTGCGAGTTAAGGTCATTGGGTATGTTACAATCAAAAACATAAAAAGTTTACTTGATTGGGAGATTTGATATGCCGTTGACAAACTTGCACACCCGGGTGGTTTCCTGCAGCAGATGCCCAAGACTGAGGGAATGGTGTATAACAAGGGAAGGTGCGGAAAAACGATACGAAGGGGAACCCTATTGGGGGAAGCCGGTACCGGGTTTTGGTCCGGGAAATTCGGAAGTACTCATTCTTGGCCTTGCTCCTGGCGCGCACGGAGCGAATCGGACCGGACTTCCGTTCACAGGGGACTCAGCCGGCGGCTTCCTGTATGAAGCACTTGAACGCCATCGTTTTATTGACCGGAATGCTCCAGTTGAAATGGAAGCTGTCCTGAAGTTGAAAAATGTCTATATTACAAATGCGGTGAAATGCGCCCCGCCTGATAATAAGCCGGTTGCCAGTGAGTTTTCAGCCTGCCGGCCGTTTCTTGAGGAAGAAATCCGCCTCCTGGATAACTGCAAAGTCATTCTGGCTCTTGGCGGCAAGGCGTTTGCAGAAGCAAAAAAGGTGTTAAGGGAAATGGGCGCGGAAGTAAAAGGCCTGAAGTTCACCCATGGCGGCATCCACCGCTTTGGAACAAAACTCCCCGTTTTGATCAGTTCCTATCATACGTCCCAATATAATATTTCGACAAAGCGGATGACTGCCGATAAATTTGATGAGGTTTTAAAAATGGTGAAGGATGTTCTTGAGTAAGAATGCTGAAAAGGCTTTAGGTATAGCTGAACGAAGCAGAGTAGTCATTGCCGGAAAAAGTAAAGTAACAGGCAAAATCGTTAAATTCCCCGTTTGAAACACAAAAGAAAACTCAGAGTGTATGTGGCTCTGAGTTTTCTTTTGTTGCGGATTGTTCCACAAATACAATAAACGGAGTGAAAATTTTTGAAAATGACAGCAGGCCATTCTGGAGATTGTCTGTTCCTTTCCTCTGCCGGCATTCGCTTTCATCACGAGCACAAGTGCGACATCTGTTCCTGTTTCCTTTCGCTCACCAGAAGGACACTGAAAAGCTTCTTCGAATTGACACCGCACGAAGAAAATTGGTTTTTATTTTCGAGGAGTCTCATACCTTCCGCTCCAATCCACTCAGTTTTAAAACAATAAGTTTGCAAAAATTATTGAATAACTTTGATGAGGTGTCCATCGCCACGTTGAACATTCAACACCCTTTCAAATAAGGCCTTATCATCCAAGATGGCTTCAGAAAAAAGGATTGAATTAAACAATTATTTTTAATAGCAATAGAGGCTCCTCTACATTCAAAAGAAAACGGAGCAGGATTACTCGATTTTATCCAAACTACTGGTTGAACAAAATAAAAGCGGGATATCTGTTCACGTGCAAGTTGATTGGAGCGGAAGGGGCTCGACTCCGACGGGAGCAGCGGGACAGGTGAGACCCCGCAAGAGCGATAGCGATGAGGAGGCTCACCGCCCGCCCCGCGGAAAGCGAGCCCCTGCAGCGGAAATCAACTCCCCGTTTTGAAACGCCATATCATTCTATAATCCTTATTCCTCTTTATGTTTTTTAACTGTTATCCTTCTGTTATTTGGTATGCTATTTCACTTGTAACCTCACTAATTGAAAACCCGATATAACAAATAACCGAGTATGAAACCGCACAGATTTCATACCCGATTTGAAATGATATACCTATTGTTTCCCATCGTTATCTAGAACTGCTTAGGAATAACCTTGAAGCTTTTTAATTTGCCGGCATTGCGAACTTCCTCATTGAGCAGTTGTGATCGTATCAGGCTGATTCAGCAGACCGCTGTAGCATTGCCTGCTTGAATGGAGACGCGGCAGGCCGTAGCCCTCAAATGCCGGTTCATACCCCAGGGCCGTTGCATGCTTGCAAAGCTGGGCATAGATTTCGGCTTCCGTCAGCTCGCGTTTCATCCGTTTTTCCAGTTCAGTGATCAAGAGGGCAGCTGCTCCGGAAATATGCGGTGCTGCCATCGAAGTCCCCGATAAACTGGCGTATTTTCCATCCGGGTAAGTGGAGACAACCTTTACGCCTGGAGCGACAAGATCGATATGAGCATTCGTATTGGAAAACGGCGCAGGCTTCATGTCTTTGTCAACGGCGCCAACCTGCACGACTTCCGGATATGCGCCCGGATAGGCATATTCCGGTGAATCATGGCTTCCATCTCCGCTGTTTCCGGCTGCACAAACAACGAGGATGCCGCTTTGCACAGCTTTCTGGATAGCTTTGTGCAGCTCTGGATAGTCTTCACTGCCTCCCAGCGACATGGAAATGACCCTGGCCTTTTCCCCATTCGGGCCGCGCCAGTCAACTGCATATTTGATGCCGTTTATAATCCAGTCATAGCGGCCGCTGCCTTTTCCGGATAACACTTTTACTGCGAGGATACTGGCTTCAGGTGCCATTCCTGCGACCCCTTCTCCATTTAAAGAAGCTGCGATTGTACCTGATACATGGGTTCCATGTCCATTATTATCTTCAAAATGATCCGGCTCGGCACCAAAGTCGTCTGTGAAATTCCGGCCGTCGATGATGCGGTCTTTTAAATCTGGATGATTCGTATCACACCCTGTGTCCAGCACAGCGATTACGGTTCTTTCCCCCCTGTTTGAGGCGTCCCAGACTTTCGGGGCTTCAAGCATTTCAATCCCGTAAGGTGTTTTGTCCGTCTTTTCGTATACCTCATGCACATGGACCGGTATTAATGAAACATACTTATTTTCCATTTGATCGTCCTCCTTTAGGAATATTAATTTTTTCAATCAGCATGATGACAAACTGGAAAAAGGTTATGAGGAAAGTCCCGATTGCCATGAATGTCCGCATTCAATTTCCCTCCTTTATCTCAAATGAAGTCAACCAAAGGCATTATATTACTGAATTTTCAGTTTTTTAAGTTGAGATACATGAGATCAGGCACTACAATTAAAGAAAACCAAAATAAGGCGGGGTTCACATGAAAGCAGGGAACATCGGCCAATCGATTCGTGAATTGCGTATGCTAATGCATATGTCCCAGCGGGAATTGGCGAAAGGAATCTGTACTCAGCCGCTGATTAGCCAGATTGAAGCCGGAGAGGTCTCTCCTTCAGCAGATATGCTTTATAAATTTGCCAGCCGTCTTGGTGTTGATATGAATTACTTTTTTGAAATTACAGCCTGTCCGCGCCTGGATTATGTCGAGGAAGTATGCCTTATGATCCGCCAGGAAATCAGAAAACGAAATTATGAAAAAGTGGCGGAACTCATTCATGCTGAAAAGCATAATCCGTTATTCCAATCGGGCCGGGCCCGGCAATTTATGCTTTGGCATCAAGGAATCTGCGAGTTTTATTTGAACCATAATACAGAGCAGGCATTTGAACTGCTTAATCAAGCTATGACAAGCATAGAACCTGAAGGAAAAGTATATTCAGAACGGAAAATCGAAATTTTGAACAGCATGGCCGTTTTTTACAGTGAAATCGGAAATAATGAAAAGGCACTTGTGACGTTTCAAAGTGGCCTCTTCCACTTACGCAAGCTGCCGGCCATCCAGGATCAAAGTATTGAAATCCGGATTTTGTTCAATCTGGCCAAAACGCTGACCATTGCCGGCAACTATGAAAAGTCGGTCCGTCACTGCGATGAGGGCATCAAGCTTTGTTTGGTCCGGGAACGGTTGAGTTTACTTGGGGAACTGTTTTACCAAAAGGGCAAAAATTTGCTTGTTTTGAAAGATAAAGAGGCAGCGGTTGAATGCTTGTATAGGGCGCTTGACCTTTTCGAACTTCAGCAAAATGATTCATTTGCCGATATTGTAAAAAGTACGGTATCATCCGCCCTGAGTGCATAACTGTCATTTTTTGATTTTTTCAATCAGCAGCACGATAAAATTGAGCAATGCGACTAAAAACAAACCGGTCGACAACACGATTGTTAGGCCATCCATCAGCTCCACTCCTTTCTATGGACTGCGCGACAGAGGACAGAAGCAGCTCCAATTCCACTTTCCAATCATCCGATAGCTCCTTTTCAAAGAAATTAGCTTGTCCGCTGCAGAAATTAGCGGTCAATGAATAAAACAAGTGAATAATCGTGATGATCAGGGAGCACTGCAGGAGGCGAACATATGACCTTCCTTGCAGTGCTTCCGTTATTTTGCTATAAAAGTATCGATGAGACTCAATGATGGAACGGGATATCTTCATCCGCAAAATGGACGATTGGCTGGGAATTTTCATAGACTGAAAAGTGGGCGAAGAATCCAGTACAGGCACTAAAAGCAATAAGGGCGCCGGCAAAAGTCTTTAACAGCCGTTTCTTCATTTCCATCCTCCTTTCGGTAATAAAGGTGTTTTCTTTATATCTTAATTGATTTTGTTATTTCCTGTATTTGGGTTATAGGCTGTTACGAGCCCACTTTTCCGGGATTCCCGGCCCTATCCTTACTTATTTTATTACCGTGATAAACATGTTAATACTTTTCTACAAAAATAAACATTCTTCGCATGATCTGAAAATAATCGGGTGGAACGGAGATGGGGAGCCCTGTGAAATCGGGGCTTTTTTATTTTGTTCGGTTGATTTGGCGCCGAGGTGTGCGGGACTCAGCGGACCAGGGGTTAACATCGCTGAATTCCTTTCAGCTTTTATAAGGCATGTAAATCGGGAAAACAGAGAAAACCAGTCATCTTTTGTGTTTGTCAAAAGGAATTGATGAGAATCCTGTTGAAACATAAGATATAGAGAATGTCTGTTGTTCGAATAAGAATCTGGCGAGGAGATCTAATGAATATCTATTTTATATTATCAACTGTCCTTTTCGTCCTAAATATTATCCTTGCCTCGCTCGTCGTATTTCTGGAGAGAAAAGATGCCAGTTCAACGTGGGCATGGCTGATGGTTCTTTTGTTTGTGCCTTTTTTGGGATTTGCGCTTTACATCATTTTTGGGAGAAAATTGCGCCGAAAACATTTATTCGAATGGGAAGACGAGAAAAAGATCGGGACGGAAACGCTTCTGAAAGAACAAATAGAGTCGATGCGGGAGCACGCTTTCCGTTTCCAGGAGCCAGCCACATCAAAATACCGAGAACTTATTTTTATGCACCTCGGAAATAATGGCGCGGTTTTGACCCAGGAAAACAGCGTGCAGCTGCTGACCGACGGCAAAGATAAGTTTGATGCATTGCTGAACGATATCAGGAATGCGAAAGACCATATTCATTTGGAGTATTATATTTTCCGCAAAGATAATCTCGGCCGGAAGCTGATCAGCGCTCTGACGGAAAAAGCAAGGGAAGGCGTGAAGGTGCGGATTTTGTATGATGACCTTGGATCGCGGCGGCTTTCGAGACGTTCGTTCCGTGAACTTATTAAAGCCGGCGGGGAAGTTGAGGCGTTTTTTCCTTCGAAGCTTCCTTATGTCAACCTCCGGCTTAACTACCGAAACCATCGGAAGATCAATGTGATTGACGGGAAAATCGGGTATGTCGGCGGTTTCAATGTCGGCGACGAGTATCTCGGCAAGAATGAGCGGTTCGGCTATTGGCGTGATACGCATTTGCGCATGGAAGGCACGGCTGTGCATGCCATGCAGACCCGGTTTATCCTGGACTGGAACCAGGCGAGCCATCGCCATGACATCAATTACGCCGACTGTTATTTTCCTGAAGTCCCTCCTGCGGGCAATGTTGCGGCTCAGATTGTGACAAGCGGCCCCGAGTCAGAATGGGAACAAATCAAAAACGGCTATATCAAAATGATCACATCCGCCAAGTATTCGATATATATCCAGACCCCTTATTTTATTCCTGATGCAAGCGTACTTGATGCATTACGAATCGCTGCCCTGTCAGGCGTTGATGTACGGGTCATGATTCCCGACAAGCCCGATCATATTTTCGTATACTGGGCGACTTACTCTTATATTGGTGAGCTGCTCAAGGCAGGCGTGAAGGTTTATATTTATGAAAACGGCTTTTTGCATGCTAAAACGATTGTCGTCGACGAAGAAATTTGCTCGGTCGGCACAGCGAATATCGACGTGAGAAGTTTCCGCCTGAACTTCGAGGTGAATGCCTTTTTGTATCACCGTGAGACATCTGCGAAGCTTGCCCTGGTCTTCCGGGATGATATGGAAAAGTCCCTCGAAATCACCATGCCTCAATACAAGCAGCGGACACTGATGATCCGGTTTAAAGAATCGGTATCAAGGCTTCTGTCACCTATTTTATAAAACGTGCCGCATTTGCCTGGCAGTATTGTGGAGGAACAAATGCAAAGACATTGCATTTTAAAATGGGTAGGTTGATTTCCGCTGCAGGGGCTCGCTTTCACCACGGGCACAAGTGCGACATCCATTCCTGCTTCCCTCCGGTCGCACTCACAGTGTCTTCTTTGCCGCGGGGCGGGCGGTGAGCTTCCTCGTCGCTCCGCTCCTGCGGGATCTCACCTGTCCCGCTGCTCCCGCAGGAGTCGAGCCCCTTCTGCTCCAATCAACTAGCGCGTGAAGCGATACCCCACTTTTATCTCATTTAGCCAGCTGGTATGGATAAAAATAGCATTCTTGTGCTGATTTTTATTTTAATGAAAGGCTATGTTAAAGAGTGTCGTTGCTATTACACATTGCTCGGCGTTTTTTCGAGGACATGTTATTCGGTTTAGCCCCACTAATTAGGTCAGTGCCCATGCAGGGATGATAGTTCATAAATGGCCCCCCTAATTGGATTAATCCGGGGGGGAGCGCCCAGGTGAGACCCCGCAGCACAGCGAGGAGCATTCCTGTAATAAAGTAATGTGCGGATAAAATAGAAGTTAGAGCCATATGAATAAAAAGTCACCCTACCGGCCACTATTGGCTCCACGGACGCCCAGCGGCAAAGAGGACAATAATGGTCTTATACGTAGTATTTGCAGGCACGTTTTTCATAGGTGAATAAAATACAGCATATTTCCAAATGGTAATAATAAGAAATAGGATAAGTGGTATAGACAACTAGTTTTACAGATGTTATGCTTCAGATAGAAACCGTTTACAGAAAGAGGCGGGATTATGTCCAGCAGCAAAAGGATCGTCAAAAATCTTCAAGTTTATTTGGAAAATAGGGTCATACCCAATGGATATGTTGTGATGGAAAATGGAAAAATAACGGCGGCCGGGGACATGGACAGCTTATCTCCTGAATGGAACAGTGTAGAGGCTATTTCGTTCAGCGGCGGAAAAATGAAGGCTGTACCGGGCTTTATCGACCTTCACATCCACGGAGCTGACGGAGCGGATGCGATGGACGCGACACCTGAAGCGCTCACCAAGATTGCAAAGGCATTGCCTGCTGAAGGGACGACAAGTTTTTTGCCTACGACGATGACTGGTTCAGCCGCAGATATAGAACAAGCACTGGAAAATGCGGCAGATTTTATTGAAAGCCGGTATACGGACGGAGCTGAAGCACTCGGCGTCCATCTCGAAGGCCCATTTATTTCCCCAAAGCGGGCGGGCGCCCAGCATCCGGGGAATATTGTGAAACCGGATAAAGAACAGTTTAAAAAATGGCAGGAAAAAGCCAATGGCCACATTCGGCTCGTCACGATGGCTCCGGAGGAGGAAGGCGGGCTTGAACTCGCATCATACTTGAAGGAAACAGGTGTTATTGCCTCGATTGGCCATTCGGATGCAACATACGAACAGGCTGTAATGGGTATCAAGGCGGGCATCAGCCATGCGACTCACTTGTTCAACGGCATGCGCGGGCTGCACCATCGCGAGCCGGGGACAGCCGGAACGGTGCTTATCCATGATGAGGTGAAAGCGGAAATTATTGCTGACGGTATTCACGTGCGTCCCGAAATGGTGAAGCTTGCCTATAAAAATAAAACGCGGGATGGTTTAATCATAATTACTGATGCCATGAGGGCAAAATGCCTGGGTAAAGGCACTTATGACCTGGGCGGACAGGAAGTGACGGTCGATGAAACACAGGCAACATTGACAGACGGCACTCTGGCCGGCAGCATATTGAAGCTTAAGGAAGCTGTCACAAATGTCATGTCATATACCGGCTGTTCACTTGAAGACATTGTCCAAATGGCGGCAGTCAATCCGGCCAGACAACTCGGTGTTTTCGGCCGGAAAGGCAGTATCGCATCCGGCAAAGATGCGGATATCACCATTCTGGATGAAAATCATGATGTTGTCATGACGTTTTGCCGGGGCAGGCTTGTGTTTGAAAAGCAGGAGGGATTCGGACGTGAAGTGGATTGAAGTGAAAAACTATGATGAAGTAAGCCGGGAAGCAGCAGGATTAATTATCAGCCAGGTGGAACAGAACCCTGAATCTGTGCTCGGTCTTGCAACCGGAGGAACGGTCATCGGAACGTATGAATACCTGGTTGACGATTTTCAAAATAACGGGACTTCTTATCAGCGCGTCAGCACGTTCAATCTTGATGAATACTGCGGTGTTGATCCATCCAATCCGCACAGCTACCACTACTATATGAATGAAAAGCTGTTTATGCATATCGACGTATCGGGCCAGCACATCCATATCCCAAGCGGAAAAGCAGACAACCCGGAGGAAGAAAGCCGCGTTTATGAGAAATTGATTGAAGAAGTTGGCGGGATTGACCTGCAGCTGCTCGGCATCGGGACAAACGGCCATATCGGCTTCAATGAACCGGGAACCCCGTTTGATTCCGTTACCCATGTTGAAGACCTTGCCGAATCAACCCGCAGAGCAAATGCAAGGTTTTTTGACAGCCTGGAAGATGTTCCGAAGAGGGCGATTACGATGGGGATTGCCACCATCATGAAAAGTAAAAAGATAGTGTTGCTCGCATCCGGGGAATCAAAAGCGGACATTCTCTATAAATTAAAATATGGAGAGGTAACCGAAGAAATGCCGGCATCTATTTTGAAAACTCATGATAACGTTATTGTCATAGCGGATGAAAAAGCAATGACCAAGATTAACAACAGGGAAAAGAGGCGGTAAGCCATGATCAATAAAGATTCCCCGCTCCCGATTTATTACCAGCTTGAAGAAGGAATAAAAGAATTGATTGAAAACGGCACGTGGAAACCGGGTGAAATGATTCCATCCGAACGGGAACTGTCCCTCAAACATGGAATCAGCCGCATGACTGTCCGGCAGGCCGTCAATAATCTTGTAGGTGATGGTTACCTTGTGCGCAAGCGCGGAAAGGGAACATTTGTCGCCGTCAAAAAGATTGAACAGGCCTTGAACGGGCTGACCAGTTTTTCAGAGGACATGAGAAGCCGCGGCATGGAACCGGGCACAAAGTTACTCGATTTTGACATCATCCCTGCTCCGCCGCGGATCCGGGAACAGCTTCACCTGGCTGAAGGAGAAGACGTGTTTGAAATTAAAAGGGTCCGCATGGCCGATAACCGCCCGATGGCCCTGGAAAACATGTATATATCCCGGAATCTGCTGCCGGGGTTACGGGAGGAAATATTAAGCGGTTCCATTTACGAGTTTATTGAAAAAGAAAAGAAAATGAAGATTTCATCAGGGAAGCAGGTGCTTGAAGCCTCTGTTGCCCGCAAAGCTGAATCGGAAATTCTTGGGATTAAGGAAGGTGCACCTGTATTGCTGATTCAAAGGAACAGTTTCCTTGCTGACGGCACGCCGCTTGAAGTCGTCAAATCGGTATACAGGGCCGACCGTTATAAATTCTCAATGGATCTGGAGAGGTAATGCTATGAAGCAATCTTTGACGGAAAAAGCAAATGAGGGAAGCTTGCAGCTTGATGAATTAAGCCCGCTGGAAATTTCCCGCTTGATGTGGACAGAGGATGCAACAATCAAAGATGCGATTGAACCGGCACTTCCTTCGATTTCCCGGGCAATAGAACTTGTTGTGGAACGCTGGGAAAAAGGCGGGCGCGTCTTTATTGCCGGTGCGGGAACGAGCGGGAGGATTGGTGTGCTGGATGCACTCGAGCTTGGACCGACCTTTTCAGTTGAAAAGGATAGGTGGATTCCAATTATCGCCGGAGGCAAAGGTGCGATGTGGGAACCGCTTGAACAGACTGAAGACAGCGGGGATGCCATATTATCTGAGCTTCGTCGGCATATGGCATCTGCAAGTGATGTGATCATCGGCATCAGTGCCAGCGGATCGACTCCGTTTGTATTGGAGGCCTTGAAATTCGGCAGTTCAATCGGGGCGGGAACCGTTTCGGTGAGCTGTAACGAAGGTGCAGCCGCCTCCAAAATGAGTACGGTTGCGATTGAGGCGGCAACAGGACCTGAAATAATCAGGGGCTCAACGAGACTGAAAGCAGGCACCGCCCAAAAGATGATTATCAATATGATTTCCACTGGTGCAATGGTCAAAGCCGGAAAGGTATACGGCAATGAGATGGTCGATATGCAGCTGCTCAATAAAAAACTGGTGAAACGGGCACATTCAATGATTGCAGAAATTGCGGGTGTACCTGAAACGGAAGCCCGCAATCTCCTGGAAAACAGTGGAAAAGATGTAAAGACGGCCATTTTTATGGGCATGACAGGTGCCGATAAAGAAAAGGCCGAGACCTATCTGCACGAATCAAATGGACGATTGAAACAAGCGTTAAGCCGCTTTTTCAATAAATAAAAAAGAGTAAGGAAAGAGAGGGAATGAATATGTTAGGATTTTTACAGCGGATCGGTAAGGCGCTTATGCTGCCGATTGCCGTACTTCCAGCCGCAGGCTTGCTGCTTCGTTTCGGCCAGCCGGACTTATTGGATATCCCATTTATTGCAGCATCAGGAAATGCGATTTTTGCAAATTTGGCGCTGCTGTTCGCGATTGGTGTCGCGATCGGCCTTTCGAAGGATGCAAGCGGTGCTGCCGGCCTTGCCGGTGCAGTCGGCTATCTTGTACTGACAGAAGGGACCAAGGCGATCAACGGCGACATCAACATGTCTGTCCTTGGCGGAATTATTACCGGTATTGTCGCTGGATTACTTTACAACCGCTTTCATACCATTAAGCTTCCAGATTGGCTTGGATTTTTTGGCGGCCGCCGGTTCGTCCCGATTGTCACAGCAGTTACGATGATGCTCCTTGCTGCTTTATTCGGCTTTATCTGGCCGCCGATCCAGGAAGGCATTAACGGTGTCGGCCAGTGGATCACAGAAGCAGGTGCCCTTGGCGTTGGCATTTTCGGTTTCTTGAACCGTTTGCTGATTCCTATCGGCCTTCACCACGTGCTGAACAGCCTTGTATGGTTTGTGTTTGGCGAATATAACGGCGCAACGGGTGACTTAAACCGTTTCTTTGCCGGCGACCCGTCTGCCGGATTCTTTATGGCAGGTTTCTTCCCGGTCATGATGTTCGGTCTCCCAGCTGCAGCGTTGGCCATGATTGCAGCAGCCAAGAAGGATCGCCGCAAAGCCGTTTCCGGTATGTTAATTTCGGTGGCTTTGACAGCATTCCTGACTGGTATTACAGAGCCGCTTGAATTCATGTTCATGTTCCTGTCTCCGCTGCTGTATTTTGTACACGCATTCTTGACAGGGATTTCAATGGCTGTCACACAAATGCTCGATATCCATCACGGGTTCACCTTCTCAGCAGGTTTCATTGATTACCTTCTCAATTTCGGTATAGCACAAAGGCCGATTCTCTTACTGGGCCTCGGCCTTGTATACGGAGCGCTTTATTTTGTCATCTTCTACTTCCTTATCAAGAAACTTGACCTGAAAACCCCTGGTCGTGAAGATGAAGTTGAAGGGGAATTCGAGTCCAGTATCGAAGCGGGTTCTGAAGAGAAGTACCAGGCAATGGCCGCAAAGTATGCGGAAGGGCTTGGCGGAATGGATAACATCGCAGAGATCGATAACTGTGTCACACGTCTGCGCCTGAAAGTGAAAGATATGGCAAAGGTGAATGAAGCACAATTGAAAAAAGACTCCAGGGGCGTTATCAAACTGAACCAAACGGATCTGCAAATAATTGTCGGCACGGATGTGGAATTTGTAGCTGATGAAATGAAAAAGATGTAAAATTCTTTTAAAGAATGGTGATGAAAACCCTGGTATGTTATAGGCCAGGGTTTCTTCATTACTTGCCGGCATGTTCCGCTGTGTTCCATATGAAAAATTAAGCAGTTCAGTATTTTTGAGAAAACCTAGTAAATCATGGGCAATTAAAAAGAAAGGGTGGACTAAATGAAACGGATGCTTGATTGCCGCGGCTCTGATTTTAAAAACATGAATGGCCAGGAGTTGAAGAAGTCGATACTGGCTTCGGAAGGAAGAGTGATCATTTCTGAAGTCATCGGCTCGTTTATGCCTCTGTATCCAAGCGTGACAAATGCCGAACTGGCTGCTGCGTTTGGAGCCGATATGATCCTGTTCAATCTGTTTGATGTATTCAGTCCGCAGATGAAAGGCTTGGATAAGGTGGAGCCTGACCGCACCATCACCAGGCTGAAAGAACTGACAGGCCTTCCGGTCGGAGTCAATTTGGAGCCGGTTGATACAGAAGCAAGAAACCTTGAAGACCTGGATAAACTGCCGCAAGGAAGAATCGCTTCCGAGAAAACATTCCAGCGTGTAAAGGAGCTTGGTTTCGATTACATATGCCTGACAGGTAATCCAAAAACCGGAGTGACAAATAAAGAAATTTCAGCATCTATCGCTTCAGCAAGAGCCATTCTCGGGCCCAATGCGCTGATTATTGCAGGAAAAATGCACGGAGCAGGGGTTGCAGGTGAAACAGGCGGAAGCATTGTGGCAGAATCGGATTTACAAACATTCATCGAAGCGGGAGCCGATATTATTTTGCTGCCGAGCCCGGGCACCGTTCCGGGAATGACCGTTGAAAAGGCGGAGAAGCTGGTCAAGACTGTGCATGAAAACGGTGCACTCGCACTGCTTACAATCGGAACAAGCCAGGAAGGCGCTGATGACGGTACGATCCGCACAATCGCACTCAACAGCAAAATGGCCGGTGCCGATCTTTACCATATCGGTGATGCAGGCTACACAGGCGTGGCTATACCTGAAAATATTATGGCTTATTCGATCGCAGTCAGAGGGAAACGCCATACATATGTCAGAATGGCGGCTTCACCGCTTCGCTAACTGGAAAGGAGAATGAAATGCGTCCACTTAAAGTTGGAATGGTCGGCCTTGGCGGTATTGCCCAGAAGGTGTATTTACCGCTCTTGTCCAAAGAAGAGAATTGGGAATTCACCGGTGTTTACACACCGAATGAAGAAAAGCGGAAAACGATCGGCCGGTTGTATCGGCTGAAGCCATATCCAGATTTACAAACATTGAGCAGCGATATCGATGCGGCTTTTGTCCACAGTTCAACCGAGTCCCACTTTGAAGTCGTCTCGCATCTTTTGAAAAGCGGAATTGATGTATATGTCGACAAGCCGCTTGCTGCTGACGCCAGGGATGCTGAAAAGCTCGTTGAACTGAGCAGAATCAGCCAGCGCAAGCTGATGGTAGGGTTCAACCGCCGTTTTGCGCCGTTATATGAAAAAGCGAAAGAAACGGCTGGGCCGCCGGCCTGGGTGCGAATTGAAAAACACCGGGCCGACAAAGTCAGAAACGTACCATATGAAGAAACGCTGCTTGATGATTATATACATCTCGTAGATCTCGCCCGCTGGTTCGGTGCTGAGGATATGCGGTTCGGACATATCGAAAAAAACAGTGAAGGTTCTCTCGTTTATGCCAATCATGCGTATACAACTGCAGATAGCGTGACAGTTTTTACCGGTATGCACAGGAAGGCCGGAACAAATGCCGAAACCCTTGAACTTGTGTCCGAGGGGCAGGTGGTAAGGGTGCGTGACCTGGAATCAATGGAAATCGAGCGGGAGAGCCGAATCGAATGCACCTCCTCCCCTTCATGGGACTCAATTTTGACAAGGCGGGGATTCACAGGCGCTGTCAACCACTTTATCGAATCGATCGAGGGTGATACCCAGCCTGCAGCCGATGGTGAAGAAGGACTCAAAACCCAGCTGCTGTTGGAGCAAATTGCATCTGAAAGCAAGTGAATAAGGAAAAAACTGCAGTGAAAGTTGAATAAAATAACATACCTTTTGGAGGTGTAATCAGCGCGCTAATTCGCACCTCTTTTTTGGTGTAAAAAGGTCTACACGACCATTTCTATTACTCTTATATCCTAAATAAAAGAAGAACAGCAGACATGATTTTTACGATTTGGTCTGCTGTTCTTCTTTTTATTTAATGTATTGGCTGTGTTAAAGCTCAATGTTGTATTTTTCACTAGTTGATTGGAGTGGAGGGTGCGAGACTCCTCGAAAATAAAAATCAATTTTCTTCGTGCGGTGTCAAGTCGAGAAAGCCTATCCAATGTCCTGCGGGACTAGCGGGACAGTGAGG
>NZ_LWBL02000072.1 GCF_001644195.2 Bacillus marinisedimentorum
TTGTGCCTTTGGGTGAAAGCGAGTACCTGCAACGGAAATCAACACTAGCGTTTATCAGAGCCAATGTGTTAAAAAGGTTTTATTTTAGTTGGAAATAAATGCCGGTGTTTTTTATGGGGAATTCAGACTAATGGAAGGCGGGAAGGGAGATGTTGTCTGTCCATCAAAGATAATCTCGGGATATGGCATAATGAGTCGGATTAATTCCCTATATGCCCAGAAAACATTTTCTTTTCGTGATTCTAAATAGTTGGAAGGCGAAATAAATAAGACTTAGTTTCTATGAAAATAAAGAAGTCAAAATAATCGGAATTATTCATGTACCGTCCGCTTTCACTTTAATATACTTGTTTCATACTCTGAAAGGGGGCAATATCATTGAGGAAAAAGGGATCTATGATTTCAATGGCAATGTCTATTGCGGTAGCGGCCAGTTTTTTAGTGATGCCGTCCGTGCAAGCTGTGACACATCCTTCTGGTGCTGCCGCATCAAATGAAAAGGTTAACGGAAGCAACGGAAATGTACCGCTGTTTGTAAAAGAGAAAGCTGCGGGTAAAATGGGAGCGAGCAATGCGGAAAACGCACTTGCGTACCTCGAAAAGAATATACATAAGGTAAATATTCAAAAACCTGAAGAAACACTGAAAGTGAAAAAAGTGCAGGAGGACAAGCTGGGTAAGACTCATATCCGTTTTCAGCAGACACAGGACGGTTATCCGGTAGAAGGTGCAGAGATCATTGTCCATTTCGATAAAGAGAATAGAGTGGAACTTGTCAACGGACATCGCAATGATCTTGTTGGACAGAAACCGCTAACCGGCAAAATCAAGGTTTCGGAAGAAAACGCACTGGCGATTGCCAAACAGGTGACAGGCGCACCTGCTGAACTGCCGTATCCGCCGAATACAGAATTGGTTGTTTACCCAACTGGCAGCAGCCTTATCCTCACATATAAAATCAATGTGAATTTCTTAGGGGAACACCCGGGGAATTGGTTTGTTTTCATTAATGCTGAAACAGGGCAAGTCGTTGATAAATATAACAGCATTATGCACACAGGCAGTGACGGCAGTGTAACCGGGTTTGGCATAGGTGTCCTTGGGGATAAACGGGAAATGCATGTATCCAGGCAAAAAGAAGGTTCCACAATGTTTGCACTTGCGGATAGAACCCATGAAGGCCTTGAAGGGATTTTTACGTATGACATGAAAAACTCCTGGGATTATTATGGGCTGCCGGGCGATCTGTTCCTGGACAGTGATGCGGCCTGGATCAGCGAATATCAGAAGCCGGCAGTTGACGCCCACTACAATTCTGAAAAAGTATATGAGTACTTCATGGAAGAACATAACCGTAATTCCATCGATGGAAATGGTATGGCGATCAAGTCTTCGGTTCACTATGGGGAAAACTACAATAATGCCTTCTGGAACGGCTATCAGATGACATACGGTGACGGGGACGGCAAGTTTTTCATTCCGCTTTCCGCGGGCCTTGACGTAGCCGGACACGAAATGGCACACGGTGTCACCAGCCATTCAGCCGGACTGAAATACAGGTTCCAATCAGGTGCGCTGAATGAAGCTTTCTCTGATATTTTCGGGGCACTCATTGATGAAGAAGACTGGGAAGTGGGAGAGGATATCATGGCAGATGAGGCTGTGGCTTCAGGAAGAGAATCACTTCGCAGTCTGAGTGACCCATCGAAATATCCTGTCGGAAGTGCTTATGTCCCTTATGGTGATGGCAGCGGTATGTACCCTTCCCATATGGACGAGTACTATGATTTGCCGATTGAGCTTGATAACGGCGGTGTCCATATCAATTCCTCAATCATCAACCATGCTGCTTATATTACCGGTAAACAGATCGGAAAAGAAGCGCTCGGGCAGATTTATTATCGCGCACTCACTGTTTACTTGACGCCGGAGTCCAACTTCAGTGAGGCAAGAAGCAGCATTATCCAGTCAGCCGTCGACCTTTATGGCGAAGGAAGTGAAGAAGCACGGGCGGCAGCGGATGGATTTAATCAAGTGGGCATAACGGAATAAATGGAAAGGGCTGGCTTATAACAGGCCAGCCTTTTAATGGCATTTTGGATATTACGGGTTAAGCTGACCTTCCAATCGGCGGGTTATTTTTTCACATAGTTCATGGGTCTGGAGTGAATCGAAAGCACTCGGAGACGGGATATTGCCGGTGGCTGCGGCATTTAGGAATTCGGCAATCATATCAACAAAGCCGCGTTTGTATAATGTTGAATCCCAGCCTCCAAATTTTAAAGCTTCTTCGGTTTCATCATGAAAATAGGATCCGTCTGTAAGTTCCTTGACGGCCCGTTTCACGCCTGGGCCGGATACTTCCAGTTTTTCTTCCGTTATGCCGCTGTCGCGGTTCATGATGCCGATCGCCGTGAATCCGCTGCCGGAAAGCTGAAGGACAGCCTGATGGAGCAGCCCTTTTTTAATGATGCCGTGCACATGCATGTCTCCAATACTGCCAGGAATCAAAAAACGGAGCGTATCTACTACATGGATGTAGTCGTTAAATATGAAATGCCGAATATCACCTGGCAGGTGAAAACGGTTCTTTTGCATAACGATCAGCTGCCGGTCTTTGACCTCTTTCATTTGCCTGTACATGGGTGCAAACCTTCTGTTGAAACCTGTCATTAAAATAAGATTGCGCCGATCCGCAAGCCGGGTCAGTTTTTCCGCTTCTTCATAGTTAAGGCTTAATGGCTTATCCACGAACACATGAATATTGTGCCGCAGCAGTTCATCCACCATTTCTGGATGAACCTCTGTTGCGGAATGGACAAAAGCGGCCTCAATATTTTTCTGGGCGAGTTCCCCGATGGAAGATGCCGTTTCGGAAATGCGATATTTGCTGCTTAACTTCTGCAATGTTGTTTTGTTTCTGGTGGCCAAAACAAGATCAATTCCTGGTGTTGCAGCGAGCAGCGGCAAATATGCTTTTTGTGCGATATGTCCAAGCCCTATTATACCGACTTTCATTTCCAATCCCCTCCTTGTCTCCATTTTATCATTTGCCAGGTATGTCAGCTTTATTGAAAAATCATGGTGCTTCATTGCGGATTGCAAATGATAAATGGAGCCAACCGCGCAAGACCCCTGTACCCAATGCTGGTCAATTCAGGCACATCAGTGGAGGTTATGCGCTAATCCATCAGTTGAAAGCAGAGTTTTATATGCATGAAAAAGATGGATGGAACCGGGACAGATTTTGCCCCCTGTTTTTCGGTAATGGAAACGAACTATTATTTAATGGATGGCCAAAAAAGGGAGGAAAGCGGAATGAAGATCGTTTTTTATGAGAACTCAGATATTCAAGTGATTGTTGGTTCAGCCGAATTGAAAGGAAACTTGACGATTGAACAGATTCAAACAGAAGGTGAAAAAAAGGCCAAGGAATTATCAGGGTTGCTCGGCCGTGAAATTGGCTTCATGATCGATATGAACGGCCGAATGGAACAAAAAGTTCCGATGGGCTAAACAGATAGGATACTCCTTAATTTAAAATAATTTCTGACAGTCCGGTGAAAAAAGCACCGGACTTTTTTATTATTAGGCTATGTTAACGTTCAATGTTGTTTTTAAGCAGCAAAAGTATAACTCCCATAAATCGGAGTTTAAGTTTTATCTTTTTGGCGTATGAATAAAAACTGCAAAAATGATAGCGGGGCGTCCGGGAAGCATCCTCGGCGCTGTTCGCGCCTGCGGGTGCCCCGCAAACGTGTATGCCGCCAAGCGGGCGCCAACTGCTTTTCTTAATAAAATCCGTCTTTTTCCCGATAAAATGAAAGATTTTTATTTTCCCTGAATATAGTGGTGGTAGAGCCACTATGAAAGGGTGATGAATGTGCCTCAGCAACAGGAGGGTGTGTATATAGTCAAACCGGGTGATTCCCTCTGGTCAATTGCCGGCAGGTTTGGAACGAGCATCGATGAATTGAAAGGAAGAAATGGACTTCGCTCTGATATGCTTTACGTCAATCAGCAGCTTGTCGTACCACTTGAGTCATCAGATGGGCATATTGTGCAGCCGGGTGAGTCGTTATGGTCGATTGCACAAAGGTACGGTATCAGCCCGGAAAAATTGAAAGCCGCGAATAAGCTTCCCTCGGATATCATTTATATCGGCCAGCGCCTGCGGGTTGACAGGCAGGAAAGGGCTGTAACCACTTATACGGTGAAATCCGGTGATTCGCTTTATGCAATCGCACAGCAATTCAATACGACGGTTGAGAGCATCATAATACTGAATGATTTGACGGGTACTGCCCTTGATGTCGGACAAACTCTTGTCATTCCGGCTTATTCTGAAGCTGTCGTCACTGCCAGGGTTGCCAACATCCGCAGCGGTCCTAGCATGGTGAACGATGTTGTTGTGCAAATGGTCAAAGACGCGCGCCTGCCGGTGATCGGAATCCAGGACAGCTGGTTTAAGGTCCGGCTTTTTAACGGTGACACAGCCTGGATATCCAATAAAGTCTCATCACTAAGGGCCTATGACGGTTCCCAGCCGATTGTTGACATATACAGTTACTACACGCTTGCCGAAGGACCGCAGCTGCCGAGTTCGTATAAGTCGTTTGTCCGCAACACTGGAGAAATATCGTCACTCGGCCTGTTCTTGTTCCGGATCGAACTTGAGAATCCCACCGAAATCGAAAAGTTCGGCCAGTTCACAGATCAAGAGGTAAATACACTTGTTACAATTGCCCACCAGAACAACATACAAACTCTTGCCGTCGTTCATAATCTCCTATATAAACGGGGGGATACGACCCCATCAAAAGAAGTCGTGAAAACGCTCGTCTCTGAACCGGCGAACCGCACGGCGTTTGCCTTGAATCTGGTGGAACTGATCGAAAAGTACAATTTTGACGGCGTCGACATCGATATTGAAGATGTGTATGAAGAGGATCGTGAGCGTCTGTCGCTTTTATATGATGAAATCGGGCGGACACTCCGGGAAAGAGGTTACTATTTCTCAGCGGCAGTTCCATCCAAAGTAAGTGCAGAAGATCCAAGTGAATTCGCTAAACCATTCGATTATTCGGCGCTCGGGGCAGCAGTAGATCAATTTGTTGTCATGCTTTACAACGAACACGGCTGGCCGGGAAGCGGACCGGGCCCCGTCGTATCGATCGGCCGCATGGAAAGGGTATTGCGGTATGCGATGACGCAAATGCCGAAAGAAAAAATCGTCGGTGCGGTATCGGTTTTTGGTTTTGATTTCAATCTGGAGACGGACAGAAGCTCTTACGTGACATACGATATGGCAATTGAGCGCGCTGAAAAATATAATCAGGAGATCATCTTTGACGAAGAGACACAAACCCCGATGTTCGCCTATACCGATGAGGAAGGCCAGCGTCATGAAGTCTGGTTTGAAAACCGCGACAGTATCAAGGCGAAAGCAGCACTCGCCGACGAACTCGGTATCAAAGGGATCGCACTCTGGCGCCTCGGCATGGAAGACCCGGCAATATGGCCGATGCTTGATGAAGAACTGGTGGTACGAAAATAAAGCAGCCGCACTGGCTGCTTTATTTTATCCTATAGGAAAGTACCAATTTATAAGCAAGGAAGTATAAATATGGATAAGTTATCAGGAACAAAACTAGCCCCTGCTCGTAACATCGCAGGTTAATCTGGTAATAATGCTGCCCCATGATCGCGAACCAAATCAGAGCTGCATTACCAAAGGAGCTAGTAATATGAATGGTAACACCAGACACGCAGAATTAAACGTGTCCTGGGGAAAATCGCAGCAGCCGCAGCGGGTGAAAGAAAAGATCACAAAGAGACTGGGTAAACCAAATCATCTTCTTGTTTGTTGCGAAGCGCACTCCACTGGTTATGGCAACTGCGCCTCTGTCTTCGCCGAAAGGCTCATCAATCGGCCTTGTATTTTTTATTGGCTCCAGTACAATGACTATCATTTTAGTCTGCGCCCTGTGCTTTCCTTCATTTTTCTTTTTCGGTATACTGCTAACATACCGATAGAAGGAGTTAGGGCAATGCTGAAAGACGAAG
The DNA here is from genome assembly GCF_001644195.2 of Bacillus marinisedimentorum. Classification (NCBI taxonomy): domain Bacteria; kingdom Bacillati; phylum Bacillota; class Bacilli; order Caryophanales; family Bacillaceae; genus Bacillus; species Bacillus marinisedimentorum. Next base: position 6,067 of record NZ_LWBL02000072.1, read on the forward strand.
AATTCATGCGCCAGGCAATCGAAGAAGCGAAAAAAGCGGAAGCACTCGGGGAAGTCCCGATCGGTGTCGTCATTGTGCGAGATGGGGAAGTGGTGGCTTCCGGCCATAACTTGAGGGAAACAGAGCAGCGGTCTGCCGCACATGCTGAAATGATCGCCATCGATAAAGCGTGCCGGAAACTTGGGTCCTGGCGGCTTCCGGGGTCAACCCTTTATGTAACACTGGAACCATGCCCGATGTGTGCCGGGGCCATCATGCTTTCAAGGGTGGACCGTGTCGTGTTCGGTGCTTACGATCCGAAGGGCGGGTGTGCCGGAACGTTGATGAATCTTCTGCAGGAAGAACGGTTCAACCATCAGTCTGAGGTGGAAGGCGGCGTGCTTGAAAATGAATGTGGAACCATGCTGAGTGATTTTTTCAGAAAACTGAGAGATGAAAAGAAAGCCCGCAAAAAGCAGGCTGACAGCTGATTTTTAAGCCCCCCTTGATTTTTTACAGTAAAAAGGCTATACTAGGTTATGCGTCGTTAACGGCGCCAATAAAATTATTCTCAAATTTGCCGTGCTAAGCGGGGAGGTAGCGGTGCCCTGTACTCGCAATCCGCTATAGCGAGGCCGAATCCCTTCCCGAGGTCGGTGCTTCTCGGGGCTGCCTTAAGTAAGTGGTGTTGACGCCCGGGTCCTGCGCAACGGGAACCCATGAACCCTGTCAGGTCCGGAAGGAAGCAGCAGTAAGTGGCCACTTCCGTGTGCCGCGGGACAGCCTGGGCCGAGCCAACTGCTTAAGTAACGCCTGGGAACGCCGATCGACGGAAGGTGCACGGCTTTAACTTTATAAAAATCGCTCACTCATTAAGAGTGGGCGTTTTTTTATACAATCGCAAGCATCCGGATGTATTACCATATTCAGATGGTGTAAAACGTTTCGCAAAAGTGGTTGAACGTTTTGAAAACAGGTATGCAAATCAGGTATAATAGAAAAGTATGGGAAGAACATGAAAACAACTTCCCGCAACATAACGATATGCAATAAAAGGAGCGCATGGGAGATGAGTTACCAGGCTTTATACCGCGTTTGGCGCCCGCAAACCTTCGGGGATGTGGTCGGACAGGAGCATATTACAAAAACACTGCAAAATGCGCTTTTACAGGATAAATTTTCCCATGCCTATTTATTTTCCGGGCCGCGCGGAACAGGTAAAACAAGTGCAGCCAAAATCATTGCAAAAGCGATCAACTGTGAACGTGCACCAGTTGCGGAGCCGTGCAATGAATGTTCATCGTGCCGCGGCATAACTGATGGATCGATCAACGATGTCATTGAGATCGACGCCGCATCCAACAACGGGGTTGATGAAATCCGTGATATCCGCGACAAGGTGAAATACGCACCTAGCGCAGTCCGCTATAAGGTATACATTATTGATGAGGTTCATATGCTTTCCATTGGTGCCTTCAACGCCCTTTTGAAAACACTTGAAGAGCCGCCGAAACATGTCATTTTCATTCTGGCGACAACGGAGCCGCATAAAATACCGCTGACCATCATTTCAAGGTGCCAGCGTTTCGATTTCCGCCGTATTCCGGTCCAATCGATGGTGGAACGGATGAAGATGATTGTCAGTGAACAGGGAATCGAAGCGGAAGAGGAAGCGCTGAACATGGTGGCGCGGGCAGCGGAAGGCGGAATGCGCGATTCGCTCAGCCTGCTTGACCAGGCGATTTCCTACAGTGAAGACACAGTAAAACTTGAAGATGTTCTGTCTGTCACGGGAGCCGTTTCACAGAATTACCTGTCAGGCATTGCGGAGGCGCTGCTCGATCAGAATGTGCCCCAGGTTCTTAAAATCGTCGACCAGCTGACACAGGGTGGAAAAGACCCGAAACGGTTCCTCGAGGATTTGATTTACTACTTCCGGGACATGCTGTTATATCAGACAGCATCCGACCTTGAAGAAGTGCTTGAGCGCGTGTCGGTTGATGAGGCGTTTAAAGGGCTTGCCGAAAAAACGCCTGCTGAGTGGATTTACAGTGTCATTGAACAGCTGAACCACAGCCAGCAGGAGATGAAGTGGACGTCCCACTCGAAAATATTCCTGGAGCTTGCTCTCGTGAAGATCGGCCAGGGCGGCGCCCCTGCTCCGGCAGCACAGCAGGCCGGTGACCAGAGCGCTGTACAGGGACTGCTGGACCGGATCACGCAGCTTGAAGGCGAATTGAAGAAGCTTAAAGAAACCGGTGTCCAGGCTAGCGCAGGAGAACCGGCCCGCCAGGAAAAAGAACGGCGTCCGGCCCGTTCCAGCCGCGGAGGCTTCAAAGTGCCGTCCGGCCGGATCAGGGAAATCTTGAAAAAGGCGACGAAACAGGACCTGCAGCAGCTGAAAAGCCGCTGGGGAGATATTATGGAACGGCTCAAGCAGGAAAAAATATCTGCACATGCCACGCTTATTGACAGTGAGCCGGTCGCGGCATCTGGCCAGGCGTTTGTCCTTGCCTTTAAATATGAAATTCATTGCCAGATGGCTGCCGATAACAAAAATAACGTCCAGACAATGCTCGAAAAGCATATTTTTGAGATGACCGGAAAAAGCTTGCAGATGGTGACCATTCCTTTCAGTGAATGGGAGACGCTGCGTGAAGAATTTATAAGTGAACAGCGGGCAGGCGAGGCAGATGCTCATGAAAACAGCGATGCGGAAGAAGATCCGCTTATTACCGAAGCAAAAAAACTCGTCGGTCCTGAATTAATAGAAATACAAGATTAAAATAATCAAGGAGGCGTTACGTATGCGCGGTGGAATGGGAAATATGCAAAATATGATGAAACAGATGCAAAAGATGCAAAAGAAGATGGAAAAAGCACAGGAAGAGCTGAAAGAACAAACATTTGAAACGACAGTGGGCGGCGGTATGGTAACGGTTGTTGCCAACGGCCATAAAGAAATCATCGATATAAAGATCAAAGAGGAAGTTGTTGACCCGGATGATATCGATATGCTTCAAGATTTAATTCTTGCAGCAACGAACGAAGTTTTGAAAAAAGTGGACGAAACGACAAACGAAACAATGGGTCAATTCACGAAGGGTATGAATTTACCTGGAATGTTCTAATTGTTGGAAGGAGAAACGTGAATGCAATACCCTGAACCGATATCCAAGCTGATCGACAGCTTTATGAAATTGCCGGGCATTGGGCCGAAAACGGCCGTTCGTCTGGCTTTTTTCGTGTTGAATATGAAGGAAGACGATGTTCTTGATTTTGGAAAATCGCTCGTTAATGCGAAGCGGAACCTGACACACTGTTCAATTTGCCATAACATCACGGATCAGGATCCGTGCAGGGTATGTGATGATGACAACCGGGACCAGTCTGTCATTTGTGTCGTGCAGGACCCGAAAGATGTCATTGCAATGGAAAAAATGAAGGAATACAACGGTCTGTACCATGTGCTGCATGGTGCGATTTCCCCAATGGACGGAATCGGTCCTGAGGATATTAACATTCCGGACCTGCTTAAACGTCTGCAGGATGACACAGTCCAGGAATTGATTCTGGCAACCAATCCCAACATTGAGGGAGAAGCGACGGCCATGTATATATCAAGGCTTGTGAAACCGACCGGCATCAAAATCACCCGCATAGCCCACGGCTTGCCGGTTGGCGGCGATCTGGAATATGCAGATGAAATCACTTTGTCCAAAGCGCTTGAAGGGCGAAGAGAACTATAAGAAGGGCAAGCGGGAGGAGAACAACATGATATTTCGCCGCAAAGGCAAGCTCCGCAAAGAGTATGACCAGCAATTGCTGGAACTTGCTTCCAGCCTGAAAGAAGAATGGATGAAGCAAAAAACACTTGTGGAAAGAAGTGTCGATCCTTCAGAGCAAGTACTTCATTCGCTGCGGATTGCCGAGAGCAAATATTTCTACATTTTAAAGGAAGTAAAAGTACGACGCATTTCCATGGGAAAACTAAAAAGGTGACAGTGTGCTGTTCTATTGCCCTCCCCGGTTCAATAGAATATAACAAGGGACTTGTCTATTTTTGAACCGGGGGTGGGATATTGGAACCAATCGTTGTCTTTTCAGTAATCGGCGGCCTGTTATTTTTGCTGCTGATGATCGGTGTGCCGATGAAGCCGCTTCGTTTCATGGGTACAGCTGCAGTCAAAATGTTGATCGGCGCCCTATTCCTTTTTTTCTTGAATACATTCGGAACAGCAATTGGCTTGCATGTTCCGATAAACCTTGCGACAGCCGCAATTTCCGGTTTCCTCGGAATACCGGGTGTGATTGCGCTCGCAGCCATTGCACATTTCATCTTGCCATAAAAAACAAGTGAGTTTTTGCGATGCCGTGGAATAAATCGCCATAATAACAGTACAAATAGCTAACAAAAACACTTGGATTTCAATCTCCAAGTGTTTTTGTTTGTATATTGGATTGTTAAACTGACTCTTTAATTGAAAGGCTGTGTTCAAACTCAATGTTGATTTTTTACACTAGTTGATTGTAGTGGAAGGTGCGAGACTCCTGCGGGACTAGCGGGACAGGTGACACCCCGCAAGAGCGATAGCGATGAGGAGGCTCACCGCCCGCCCCGAGGAAAGCGAGTACCTGAAACGGAAATCAACACTAGCGTTTAACAGAGCGAATTGAAAAGTTCAGCATCTCTTATTAAATACATTAAAAAGTATAAACCGATTGCACCTGAAATAATTGCAATTATAAAATGAACTAATACTTTGTTTGTCTTTTTCTCGTCATCGACTTCAGTTGCTATAACTACCAAAGAATTACCAATACTGAAAAGGAACTGAGCAAACAAATACGATACAACCAGATAAACTATATATATCTCCCCTTAATTAAACAATCCTGCCTGTAAGTTTAAAGATAACATTCGAAATCCATACTTATGTTAACATAAAATTACAATCACCTATTGGGTAGGGAAGCATTATTAATAAATTGCTAAAAAGTCCATATATAATTTATGAAAAAGTATTGACCTTAATTTTGTCAGATGATATATTGTTAAAGCTGTCGTTGAGACGGCAGGAAACAAAAACACTTTCAAAAAAGATGTTGACTTTGGTTTCCACGCAT